>JAFAVL010000354.1 GCA_019242465.1 Chroococcidiopsidaceae cyanobacterium CP_BM_RX_35
GTTTGGTATCATACTGGTTTGCCTGCCGTCCCTATTCGTTGGGTGTTAGTCAGAGACCCGAACGGTCAATTGGACTCACAAGCCTTCTTATGTACAGACCTCACTACGACCTCAGAGCAGATTCTGCAATGGTTTCGCCAGCGTTGGCAGATTGAAGTCACCTTTGAAGCAGTCCGGGCTCACTTAGGCGTGGAAACGAGAGCGTCAGTGGACGCATCTTGCCATTCTGCGAACCACTCCCGCACTTCTCGGACTCTTTTCACTAGTTACCCTGCTCGCTCATCTTCTTCAACATGACTTACCCCTCCGTCAAACTGCCTGGTACACTAAACCGCTCCCTACCTTTGTCGATGCACTAGCATTAGTCCGTTGTCTACTTTGGCAACAACGACTTTTTGATACATCCACTCCATCAGCTGAAATGGTAAAAGTGCCAAAGGCTCTGCTTGACTCTTGGGTTGAGCTACTCTGCTACTCTAACTAATTGGCTAAAGTCGAGCTGAGCGCTTGAAATAGTACCAAGATATAGACACGGGAAAGTTTAAACCAGGTAGTCGCACCTGAATTCCTCGTTTGTGCAACTGTCTCAAGCCGCGTCCATCTTCTAACTTCCGGTTGCAGCTAACTCCCACAAGGACATGATGTTGAAGTTGACGCACTCTCGTCACAAATTCATGACTACCAAAGGCTGTATCAGCTAAAACCAAAACCTCAAAGTGTTGAGTCAGAATTTTCGGTAATCGTCGCAACAGACGTAATCCTAATTGAGCAGGAGAGGAAGTATCTTTGCCGCGATAGACTTGAAAACCCCAAGGCACTCGCCATTGTCCCACGACAATGTAAAGTACTACCAGATGGAGTCCTCGTTTCCCGTTGTAGACACGAATTAGGTGTTTAAACTGTTTGAACTTGCCGACTTTCTCTAATGTTGTCAGATCAAGTATCACTTGCAGTGTTGGTCTGCGTCCTCTTCTTGGCTGGGACAAGATCTGCTGAAGCGCGACCTTTCGCACTGTCCTGATTACCTGCCGTGTTGACCACTTGTATTCGTTGAGAAATCGGCTCAATGCACTGGCAGACTTGGTTTTACAGTGTTCTGGCAGAGGAACTCCTTGCCCCTCCAAAAACAAACCCAACAAAGCTTGCAGGCTGTCCTGCTGATAGCTGCTGGGCATCAGTGTCTGGAGTTGGGAGACTAGGGCTTGGGCTTGAGATAGAATGGCGTTCATAAACGGGCAAAACGGCACTGTTGGTCTATGTCTTTTTCTCACTAACAAAGAGTGAGAGTGCAAGTTACCAGTTAAGCAATGTCTGGAAGTGCAGGTTTGGTATTTCTGTCTGCTGGCTCCTACAGCTATAGTAAGGTATCAGCTTTGACGTTCCCAGCGAAACTTGCGATCACCTGGCTGAATTGGCAGGTCATTGATACTGGCTTCCCGTCGTCGCATCAAGCCATTCTCCGCAAATTCCCATTGTTCATTGCCATAGGAACGGTACCAATACCCTGAGTCATCAAGCCATTCATATTCAAACCTCACAGAGATGCGGTTATCGGTGAAACTCCACAGTTCTTTCCTTAGGCGATAGTCCAGTTCCTTGTTCCATTTCCGTACTAAAAATTCTCGAATCTTGTCCCGCCCAGTAAAAAACTCCGCCCGATTTCGCCATGTGGAGTCATCAGTATAAGCCAGGGCAACTTTTTCTGGATCGCGTGTATTCCAGGCATCTTCCGCTGCCTGTACCTTGAGCTTTGCGGTTTCTAGGGTAAATGGAGGGAGAGGAGGTTTGGTTTCCACAGAAGTATTTCCTTGATAGACGTTAAGACTCTAAAGTTGCCTAAGTTTGCCAAACATTGGGTTCGACTCCGGCAAACAATGGCGATCACTACTAGATCGAGTGATCGCAACTGTTTGTGTTTAGTAAGACCCTCTATATATGAAACCGGAGTAGGAGCAAGCCACAAGATTATTTGATGTCCCTATCGTCTGAAACCACCAATCGTCTCCGTGTAGACCGGATTAAATCCCGTCAGTGCTTCCCTAACCTCCGGGCCAGGCAGTCCATAAACCACGAAGCGTAGCGGTTGGAAAACCTCAACAAACCGGGTTGCGAACACTCTATTAAAGGCATCGAGATGCGCGAGCGTTGCTGCTCCATCCACGTAACGTTCAAATAAATAACATTTTCCGTCTTGACTGATGTTGTACTTGTAATCCAGAGCGCCGCTTTCATTTGCCTGCACATCACTCACCATTTCTGCGACCAGCACTCGCATGGCTTGCTCCTGTCCTGGCTTGATTTCAAGTTCAACCATCCATTGAAGCTGATTCATAATTACTCCTTCTAAGGTATTAATTGAGTCACACATAGGGCGAGTTTCCCACTCGCCCACTTCACGGCAAGCAAGCTTATTTAGATAATCCAGGTGCGCCTGTGGGGAAGTCATAAGCTTCCAGCATCCGCCCTTGGGCAGCGAGTAACGGTTGGAAATAGTCGATGCGCTCAGGAGAACCCTTGGTAACAGCATGAATATCCTTGATGCCAACAGTTTGTCCGCTGACGCCCCAGTTGCCTTCTGTGATTTCATGAATCAGCACCCAATCTCCTGCCCGATTGGGGAAAGTTCCATCCACGCCCAACACACTAGCAACAATGTCATTAATGTCTTTGTGCAATTGAGTTTTCGCCACTTGATCAGCAGCCCCAAAGGGATAAATCACATCAAAGATGAAGCGACCACCTTGCGGAGCAAACTCCTGCAGTTGCCCTCCAACAAACCAAGAGGTTTTTGGCTCAACTTCATCAAAAATCACATAGGCAAGGGAACGAGCCGTGGGATTATCATTGCCAATTTCAGCAACGAGAATGGCGTGGGTTAACTTCTCAGCCAGTTGAGCTTTTTGTTCGTCAGTGAAAGCGCCGCGTTGGTAAGTCACACGTAGTAAAGGCATAGTTCAATTTCCTAAATAAGGGGCTTGGATAACGACTTATTTATAAAGGTCGTTATATACACTTTCAAAGTATCTATAACGTTCGGTATTGTCAAGTTCTTTTTCTAAGAAAATTCAAACAGCTTCTAAACCTAGCAATATCAAAAGCTCATGAATATAGACAGCTTTCGGACAGCTCCATTCCACAATGGTTGTGGTTTGCCTTTACCTTGAACTATATGATAGCTGTATAAGACTATTAAACTAGCACATTACTATCATATAGCTGTGCTATAGTTAAGTGACACAATTATTCCTGCAGTCATGG
>JAFAVL010000379.1 GCA_019242465.1 Chroococcidiopsidaceae cyanobacterium CP_BM_RX_35
ATGGCGTGAGTCTTCATAAATGGGAAATGTCTTAATAAAACTGGCAAAATCGTAAACTTTCTTAAACTAATTCTAATCAAAGCGTACAGGGAAGTTTAGCTTACTCTGTGCTGTTGTCAACTCTATCTGCATTAGTAATTAACAGGGAGCTGAAATCATCCAAAATGAGAGAACTACTTTACATAGAAATTCCCACCCCAGATTTAGGGGCAGTACGCAGATGGTTGCAAGAGGACTTCGAGCCAGGATTAGGGGAGAAAATTCTCACCCCAGAAGGCTTTCGTCTCCGGTTGGTTAGGGATACAACTCCAGAAGTCGCAATTTCGGAAACACCCAAACAATTAGCTGATGAACTTTCAGTATTCGTCTGGTCAGTATTACAAACCACCTATCTGAAAGTCTTCCGTTGGGTAGATCGCCCCATATTGGGTGAGAGGCAAATCCTGCAACGTCTGAGTACTGGGCTGAGAAGCCAATTCCCTCATCGTTATCCCGAACCGCCAGTTGTAGAGCTACATCAGCAGTCTATCTTTGCTGCACTTGCCCCGTATTACCCCCTGACCGTCAAATATTTTCAGAAAATGCCCAATGGGGAGTACGATCTCCAGCGTGTTTACTGGTGGGAGCAACGGTGGCGTGAAGGTGTCCGTAATCCCAAGCAGCCAAGGCAGGTAGTATTCTCACCACCACACCCCACCACTCCACCACCCCATCCCCCCACCTACGATTTAATCTATGTCGGTGGTGCTTTAGGGGTGATCCATGCGGCAGTTATGGCTCAATTAGGCTACCAAGTATTACTGCTAGAGCGACTGCCCTTTGGTCGGATGAACCGGGAGTGGAATATTTCCCGTCAAGAGCTGCAAACTTTGATCGATCTGGGCTTGCTGACTCCAGTTGAGTGTGAAAGTCTCATTGCCCGTGAGTACAAAGATGGATTTAATAAATTCTTTGATGCGAATAACTCAGAAAAACTGAGAGCGCCCATCTTACATACCCCAACTGTGCTGAATGTGGCGTTGGATGCTGAGAAACTATTACATCTATGTGGAGAAAAATTGCGAGCGGCGGGGGGTGAAATCTGGGACGAGACAGAGTTTATTCGGGTGGATATTGAGCCAGAGCAGGTTGTAGTGCAGGCTAAGCATATACCTAGCCAAGCAGCTAAGCAAGCTTATGGACGCTTACTAGTAGATGCCATGGGCACTGCCTCCCCGGTCGCTTGGCAACTGAATGGGGGGCGAGCGTTTGACAGCGTTTGCCCAACTGTAGGGGCTGTGATTGCTGGTGGATTGGCACCAGAAGTATGGGATGCACACTATGGTGATGTCCTGAACAGTCATGGAGATATCTCGCGGGGACGCCAGCTGATTTGGGAGTTGTTTCCTGGTGCGGGAGAAGAAATCGCGATTTATCTGTTCCACTATCACCAGGCTAATCCCGATAACCCCGGTTCGTTGCTAGAGATGTACGAAGACTTTTTCTCAATTTTGCCAGAATACAGGCGTTGCGATCCAGAGCGCTTGGTTTGGAAGAAGCCAACTTTTGGTTACATTCCAGGACACTTCAGTGTGGGTAGCCGCGATCGCCGAATTGCTGTTGACCGACTGATTGCTCTTGGTGATGCTGCATCACTGCAATCACCCCTCGTCTTCACTGGCTTTGGTTCGCTAGTTCGCAATTTAGGTCGCTTAACAGCGCTTTTAGATACTGCTTTGCGGCATGACTTGTTGCAAGCAAAATACCTAAATCAAATTAGTGCTTATCAGAGTAATGTTGCCGTCACCTGGCTATTTTCTAAAGGCATGATGGTACCAACAAACACATTTCTGCCCCCGCAACGGATCAACGCCATGCTGAACTGCTTTTTTGGTATTTTGGCAGAAGAACCAGCAATTGTGGCAGATAATTTCATTAAAGACCGAGTGGATTGGTTGACCTTCAACCGACTAGCTCTGAAAGCGGCAGCAAGAAATCCAGCCTTACTGCTGTGGATTTGGCAGTTAGCAGGTGCAAAGGATTTGCTGCGGTGGCTGGGTAGTTACTTTAACTTTTGTCTTCATGCCCTCTTCAGTGCCATGCTTGGTAGTTGGTTTGGGCGCTGCCTCCGCTGGATACAACCTTGGCTGGAACCTCGGTATCCGGCTTTGTGGTTTTGGCTGCTAGCTCAGAACTACGCCCTCACAAACGGTATGGGACGTCCTCAACCTGATATCAGCTATCAGCCATCAGCTATCAGCTCTTTATCGCCCTAAAAGATTGGTAGTTCAACAGCAGCAAACGACTTACGTCCTTTAGGAGGACGCGACGGATAAACAACTGGTGAAGGCCAGTCGCTATCGGTAGGAGAGGCGGTTTCACTTGTAGGTGCCTGAGATGGCTCCATTAGCAACATGAATTCGGGTGAATCAGTTGTTGCCGATTCCGCTTCCACCTCAAGCTGGCTGAATAAGGCTTGGTATTGGGTCTGTTCAGGTTCATTAGTACCTGCTTCCCAGATTTCTTGAGGTTCTGCCACTGCTGTAGTATGCTCTGGTACCTCAACTGGAGATATCGGTATCACGTTATCTCGTTGTGCCGCTGCCAAGGATTGCTGGCTGAGGTTCGCAAACAGGGAGTCTTCCTCTGTAGAAATTGGGAACTCGTCATCAGCTTCTAATGGAGTGATGGAGTTATGGGGTGTTTGTGAGATAGGTGCGTACTGCGTTGAGGT
>JAFAVL010000480.1 GCA_019242465.1 Chroococcidiopsidaceae cyanobacterium CP_BM_RX_35
GATTCGGATTTCAAAAATCAAATTTATTGATTTCTACATGCCAATATATTATCTACAAATTTAGCATCTTTACTTTTTTAACTACTAAAATAACCGCACATAATTCAATGATTTCTGAGCTGTTCGAGTCGCTCAAGTTATATGTAAGTTTATAAGACCATTTTTGTAAATTAATGAATGCATTTACCTCTCTATCAAAAGCTAAAGGATAGTACCGCAGTAAACTCAACTGGAGATGCATCTCTAGAAACAGGAGACAACAAGAGTATTTTTTTTGCAGCTGTAGTGGCAGGAAAAGCTTATCTCCAGAATCAATTCATCTTTACATAGAAACGCTGCTGAATTCATTGTACAACCTGTCTCCCCTGTGCCCCCTAATCCCCAAAGGGAACTCCGAGTTCCCATCCCTTCCCGTGCTCTCTTCTGTCATCCACCTTAAGACAGCAATAGAGCATAGATGCTAGGATTGCGACAGAGAAAGAAAAGGACGAAAAACTGAATGATGGTAGAGATTGATAAGTCAATATCCTTTGATGGACGGGATATTCGACTGAAAGTCGGTCTACTTGCTCCCCAGGCGGGTGGGTCGGTTTTGGTGCAATCTGGGGATACAGCTGTTTTGGTGACAGCTACCCGCTCTGCTGCCAGGGAAGGCATTGATTTTCTGCCTTTAACAGTGGATTACGAAGAAAGACTCTATGCTGCTGGACGGATTCCAGGAGGTTTCCTGCGGCGAGAGGGACGACCGCCAGAAAAAGCAATTCTGACTAGCCGTCTGATTGACCGTCCGCTCCGCCCCCTGTTTCCTCAATGGCTACGGGACGATCTTCAAGTCGTAGCAACTACGCTCTCGATGGATGAGCTAGTGCCTCCAGATGTGTTGGCAGTCACTGGAGCTTCGATCGCCACCATAATTGCCAAGATTCCCTTCCTTGGACCCATGGCAGCGGTGCGGGTTGGATTGGTAGGGGATGACTTCATTATCAATCCCACCTATTCAGAGATTGAAGCCGGAGACCTAGATCTAATTGTCGCAGGCTCATCGGAAGGCGTAATCATGATTGAGGCGGGGGCAAATCAGTTGCCGGAACAAGACATCATTGAGGCAATTGATTTTGGCTATGAAGCAGTGCGGGATTTGATTCAGGCTCAGAAGGAACTAATGGCAGAAATGGGTGTGGAACTGGTGCTAGAAGCGCCACCAGAACCAGAGCCGCTCTTATCAGACTTTATTCGCGCTCGCGCTCAAGACTCAATTAAACAAATCCTGTCACAATTTGAGCTGGACAAAAACAGTCGGGACGCAGCCCTGGATGTGGTGAAGGATGATGTCACAACAGCAATCACTGAACTGCCAGAGGAAGACCCAATTCGAGTTGCTGCTGCCGCAAATAGCAAAGTGGTTGGTAACACATTTAAGAACCTGACTAAACAGTTGATGCGCCGTCAAATTGTGGAGGAGGGAGTGCGGGTTGACGGTCGCAAACTGGATGAAGTGCGACCTGTTTCTTGTCGCATTGGTCTTTTACCCTCTAGAGTTCATGGCAGCGCTCTATTCAACCGAGGCTTGACTCAGGTGCTATCTGCTTGTACTCTCGGCACGCCGGGAGATGCCCAAAACCTATCAGACGATTTGCAACAGGATCTTGAGAAGCGCTACCTGCACCATTACAATTTCCCGCCTTACTCAGTCGGAGAAACTAAACCGCTACGTGCCCCAGGTCGCCGAGAGATTGGTCACGGTGCCTTAGCAGAACGGGCTGTCCTGCCGGTATTGCCTCCTAAAGAGGAGTTTCCCTACGTCATCCGAGTTGTGTCTGAAGTCCTTTCTTCCAACGGTTCCACCTCAATGGGCTCGGTCTGTGGTTCGATACTGGCGTTGATGGATGCTGGGGTACCAATCTCTAAGCCTGTGAGTGGGGCAGCAATGGGATTAATTAAGGAGGGTGATGAAGTCCGTGTCCTGACAGATATTCAAGGCATTGAAGATTTCTTAGGCGACATGGACTTCAAAGTTGCAGGGACAGTTGACGGGATCACAGCACTGCAAATGGATATGAAAATCCCTAGGTTATCTTTGGATGTTATTGCCAAAGCCGTCGATCAGGCTCGTCCAGCACGGTTACATATCTTAGAAAAAATGCTGGAAACGATTTCCCAACCAAGAACGGACATGTC
>JAFAVL010000056.1 GCA_019242465.1 Chroococcidiopsidaceae cyanobacterium CP_BM_RX_35
GGACGACAGATGAAACTAAAGCCATGGTTAATCAACTCTTGCAGCGGATGGAAGCTGCTTCTTTAACGGAGCAAGCAGAAATTAAACAAGCTCTCGCTCAGTTGCCAACTCCTCATCCGGGGTATCATCTGTGCCTACAGCGTCAAGGTTTGCCCCAAACCAATGTAGATTTGTGGGAACTTTGCTACCAAGTCTGTTTCCACAATTACAGCTCCTCCCTTGCTCATTCAGCCACTTGGGAAGTTCAAATCGACACTAGCTTGATCGATGAAAGTGGAGATGTGGACTGGCAGCGTTTGGATGCCAAGGCAGGAGAGCTAGTCGAGCAGGTGTTTGCTAGCTTGCCAGGTGTTTAAGCTAGCCTCATGCTCCTAAGAGACTGTACATGAGGACTACCAGAACAATCAGAGTAATGACAACATACGTGTAGTCGTGCTGTTTCGCAAAGGCAAAAGCGGAGAAGGCAACCCGGACAATTGGGGTAGCAATTAGCAGCACAAGCCCGAGTTGGATCAAACCTCTTCTCCGCAGCGATGCTGCGTCCGCTACAATTCCCGGAAGTTGGCGCAGGCTGCTGCGCTCTTCGCGGAATATGTGATAGTTGGGTGATGCCATACCATAGTGTATGAGATATAGTACTCCCCCAATCGCCACGACTCCAGCGGCAAGGATAACGCCGCCTCTTAAAAGATTGCCTACAATCTGCTCGACCTGCTCGTCAGTCCATCTACCCAAGGGTCTACGCATATTAAAGCTTCCCAGTTAGACCTTTATAGATCATCTCAATAGCGAGGACAAAGACGACCCCGCTAAAAATCTGGCGTAAAAATTGAGTATTGGCGTTTACTAATATACGTGCTCCTAGTAAAGAACCCAGCAGTACTCCCAGCATAACTGGCATAGCCAGCCCAGGATCGATATATCCTCGGCTCAAATATACCCCAGCACCAGTAGCGGCAGTGACGCCAATCATAAAGTTACTTGTAGTTGTAGAAACTTTGAACGGGAGCCGCATGGCATGGTCCATTGCTAAAACCTTGACGGCTCCGGCTCCAATTCCCAGTAAGCCTGAAAGTGTACCGGCTAGGAACATCAGACTAAATCCCAGGGGAATACCACGGACAAAATAAGTCTGCGGACCCTCTGGGGTAGGATAGCTACCATTGAGCCTTAAGCGGGTGGCTAGTGGATTGGACTGAGCTTCAACAAGATGTTCCTCTCGGTGTTTATTTGACAAGTACGCTGAGTAGAGGAGGACAACGCCAAAGATGATCGCGATCGTACTAGTAGATAACTTGGTTGCCAGGAAAGCTCCTAGCAGTGCTCCAAAGGTCGTGGCAACCTCAAGGAACATCCCGATTCTGATGTTGGTATAGCCTTCTTTGACATAAGCAGCAGCTGCCCCAGAAGAAGTGGCAATCACCGAGATCAGGGCTGTGCCAATGGCGTATTTAATATCCACATTAAAAAATACGGTTAAAAGGGGAACGATCACGACCCCGCCACCCAAACCAGTCAATGAACCCAAAAATCCTGCACCCAGTGAGCATAGCCAGATAATTGCCGTGAACTCAAGAATGTTCACTTCTTAATTCTCCTGCTTCCGAGGGGGTTGATTGAGAAAAGGCAGCTACACAGACATAACCATAACAGATCTCCACCTTCCTACTGTCTAGGCATAATAGAAGTAGCATCGCTGTGTGGTAGCGCAGCTGCTAGCAGGTTCAGAGCCGTAAAGGTTTTTAAGTAGAAATAAGAGATAGGTTATGACAGTTTCTGAAGCTAAAAATACCCGCTTTTATCATCAAGAAGATATTCAGCAAATCCTCCAAATCGCGATTACCCGCCAAGCTTATGAAGGAGAGTTTTCGCACGCACAGCTGTTAGAAATTGCTGCTGAGCTAGAAATTTCGCCGCAGTGCCTGCACGCGGCAGAACAAGAGTGGTTAGCCCAACAGGGCGAATCTAAAAAACGGCAAGCATTTAACACTTACCGCCGTCATAAATTACGGCAGCATTTTGGTAAGTATGTCATTGTCAATTCTTTTTTAGTACCGCTAGATCTGATCAGTGTTCATCATCTTTCTTGGTCGCCATACATTCTTTTGCTTTGGGGTTTAGGACTCGGTCTCAATGCTTGGAATACTCTTCAAACTCAGGGTGAAAACTATGAAAGAGCCTTCCAACAGTGGTACCGCAGGCACCAACTGAGACAATCAATTAACAGTGTCTTCAACAGATTACTCAAACCCTGGCAGCCGTAGAAGAGGCAGGGGGCAGGGAGCAGGGGAGCAGGGGGGGAATGAATTTCCATCCTTTACTTCTCATGCAACCCTACTACTGCTATAACTTTTTCTTCGGGGTTGAGTTGCGGGAGGCGATTACCAGTAGCGTCTTTGCCAGCTACAGCAACAGTTTCCACTAAGATTCTTACCACTCGCTGGACATTGGTTATGAGTGCCACCTCGGTTGCTGCTTTTGTTAGGACTAAACCAGCCAAAGCATCATTTCTGTTCGTAAACTGTAGTACCTGAGTGCCAATATCACCGCGATTCGCCCGTCGCAGAGTGCTAACTGGGATGCGTTTGGCATAGCCCATTTGGGAAACTAGCAACAAATGATCGTCCGACGTACCCAAAGCGACACACTCAACTAACTGTTCCTGCTTTCGGAGCCGCATCGCTTGTAAACCAACAGCTGTACGTCCCATAATCGGCAACTGCTCGTCGTTAACTTCAAAGCGTAACAGTCTACCGCCAGCAGTCGCCAAGACAATTCCCTGACCAGGTTGGGTCATCTGCACAGCCTTTAACTGGTCATTATCCTTGAGTTTTACAATTGTAAGACCGCGAGCAGTGAGTTTGTCCCACTCGGTAAGCGATAGACGTTTAATTCGCCCCAGTTTTGTTAACAAGACTAACTGGGTATCTGATTCCGGTACAAAGAATTGGGATACGACAGTTTCTGTTGCCCCAACAGTACTAGGTAATAAACCGATCAGCGGTGTCCCTCGCGACGAGCGCCCAGTCGTTGGCGGAATTTCTCCGACTTTGATCGGGTACACTTTGCCACTACTAGTTGCTACCACTAACTCTTGGTCCACTCCGGCCAGTTCAGTTTTGATCGCTACGTCATCACTCACTTTTGCTGCTGACTTGGTTCCATTTTTCGGCAGCCGTCGTACATATCCTCGCTGGGTGAACTCCAAGAACTCGGTCTGCTGTAGGTTTAAGGGGCTCTTTTCTTCCTTGGCATCTTTGCTTTTCCTTTGTTCTGACTCCGCTTTGGGCTGTTGTGCTGGTACAAAGCTTTGCGCCCCAACCAGCTTAGTTCGACGTGCATTGCCATACTTACGCTTGAGCGAACGCAAATCCTTTTTTAGTGCCTTCAGTAACTCCCGGCGATCGCTCAGCAACCGCTGCAACAGTTGAATCTGTCCACTCAATTGGTCAAACTCTGTCTGGAGATTCTGCTGTTCCAGATTTGTCAGACGGCGCAGCGGCATCGCCAGAATAGCGTCGGCTTGTACCTCACTCAACTCAAACTGGCGTTGGAGAGTTATTTTTGCCGTACTGCCATCAGCCGCTTGTCTTAAAATGGCAATCACCTCGTCCAAATGAGATAAAGCCACGAGCAACCCTTCAATAACATGCAGACGACTAGAAGCTTGATTCAACTCGTGGGTGTAGCGCCGATTGAGAGTCTGTTCGCGGAACTGCAAGAACTCTTGCAACAGTTGCCGCAACGACAGCTGGCGTGGTTGCCCATCTACCAGGGCTAGGAGAATGGCACCGAAGTTGGTAGAAAGTGCTGTCTGATTGTATAGTTGCCGCAGTACTTCCTGCGAGTCAATATCTCGTTTGAGTTCAATCACGACTCGCATCCCCTCGCGATCGCTCTCATCTCGAATATCAGAAATCCCTAAGAGACGACCTTGATTCACCAACTCTGCCATCTTTTCAATCCAGCCCGCTTTATTGACCTGGTAGGGCAGCTCCGTTATCACAATTGCCATCCGCCGCTTGCTCCCCCGTCCTGAGGAAATTTCCTCTGGTCTAGCGACTCCCCGCAGCAGGATACTTCCCCGCCCTGTTGTATAAGCTTCCCGAATCCCAGACTCCCCCACAATTTCGCCTCCGGTGGGAAAGTCTGGTCCTGGAATCAGCTCAAATAATTTTTCCTCTGGTAAATCAGGCTGATCGATCAAAGCAATCAAACCATCAACGACTTCCTCTAAGTTATGGGGAGGAATATTAGTTGCCATGCCCACTGCGATTCCAGCACAGCCATTAAGCAACAGCAAAGGTAGCTGAGCTGGTAGTACAATTGGCTCTTGCTGAGAGTCATCAAAGTTGCCACTAAATTCAACTGTTTCATCACCGATTTCCGCCAGCATCGCCTCTTGACTAATGGGAGCGAGGCGCGTTTCTGTGTAGCGCATTGCTGCTGGTGGGTCGTTGTCCACTGAACCAAAGTTACCATGACCATCAAGTAAGGGATAGCGGCTAGAAAAGTCTTGTACTAGGCGTACCAAGGCTTCATAAACTGCTTGATCTCCGTGAGGATGGTATTTGCCTAACACGTCTCCGACGACACGAGCGCACTTACGATACGGTCTATCAGGCGTTAGCCCCAGTTCGTGCATGGCATACAAAATCCGCCGATGCACAGGTTTTAATCCATCGCGCACGTCAGGCAAGGCCCGCCCAACTATTACACTCATGGCATATTCAAGATAAGACCGCTGCATTTCTGTATGCAATGCGGTGGTAACGACCTGTCCCGTTGAGAGAAGGTTTAACTGTTTTGCCATGAGTTCTTCCTGATTCTTATCATTGAAAAAGTTATTTGTTTGATGTTTGTCCAGAGCATAACGGATGACTTACTTTTCACCATCTCATAGCTATTAGCTTTAACGGGATAATGTTGTGGTATAATTACAGACAAGGTGGTGGTAGCTTGTTGAATCAATTATGGTAGCTAACGCAGCCCGACCAGAAAAAGTCGCACGGGATTTGTCCCTGTTGACGATGTTCTGGTAGCCCTGCCGAGGTGGCAAGGCTAAGTTGAGCCTTCCATTTTCGAAACTCGTTAGACTTTTCTCAACTTGAGTGTGGAAACTAAATTTTGGCTTGCACAGGGGCGCCGCTGGAGCTGCCTCCGGCAGAACGTTGAGCTTGCACAGGCGCGCCGCCGGAGGCGCCTCCGGCAGAACGTCGAGTTGCCATCCCCATGTATTAGCAGATTCCTGGAAACAGGACGGTAATTGTCGTGTTAGCAACAAGCGTATTAGGAGAGATTTTAGCGCTCGGAGTTGAGAGTACGATTTAAAGCAGTGGTTCTCCCATGCCTTTCTGTGCCTCAACCAATTTAGACTGGGTATACAGCGGCAAAATATCATGAAAACCGTTTTGATTGTGGAAGACGATTTAATTAATGCTCGCGTTTTTTCCAAGATTCTGACCAAACGGGGCGGTTTAGAAGTCAAGCATACGGAAAATGTGGAAGAGGTCATGCGAATTGCTTACTCGGGAGCAGCCGACATGATTTTGATGGATGTTTCCCTATCTCGCAGTATGTACCAGGGTAGAGCAGTTGACGGCATCAAAATTACACAAATGTTAAAAGCTGACCCTCAAACAGCGAAATTACCAATAATTTTGGTTACTGCCCACGCTATGGAAGGCGATCGCGAGAAATTCCTCAAGCAGAGCGGTGCTGATGGCTACATTTCTAAACCTGTCGTTGACCATCAACAGTTTGTTAATCAGATTCTGGCATTACTGTCGGAGGAGAAGAGAGCAGGGGGAGCAGGAGAACTCGGGGCCCCCTTTGGGGATTAGGGGCAGCAGGGGAGACATGGGGGGAGTAGAGAGCTATTTGTGAGCTGGGGGAGAGAGCAATGTAATTCCTTGGTTTGTCATTTGTTTACGTCTAGTATAGATGTACTATACTATGGCAAGCTTAGTTTAGGGAAATGGTCAGTAACTGGTGGCAAGTGTGGAGGAGATTTTGACCTTCTGGTTTGGTTTGCCTGGTGAACCTATCTATGGGAAACCGCGTGCTTGCTGGTTTAGAAAAAAACTAAAATTCGATCAAGAAGTGCGCGACCGTTTTCTAGATGTCTATCACAAAGCTGTGCTTGGACAATTGGATATTTGGTATGCTTCATCCCAGAGCTGTTTGGCACTGATTCTTCTGTTCGATCAATTTCCCCGCAACATGTTTCGCGGTACAGCTCAAGCCTTTGCAACCGGTTCTCAGGCGATCACCGCAGCTGAACGTGCTATTACTATGGGTTTCGACCACGAACTAATAACGGTACAGCGTTGGTTTATCTACTTACCTTTCGAGCATAGTGAAAATCTTGCCCATCAGCGCCGCTCGGTTGAGTTGTTTTCTAATTTGAGTGAAAACTCAGATCCGACAACAACAATTGATGTCGCTATCCGGCACTTAGCAATGGAAGCGTATTAAATCAGCATGATTTAGGATTCTTGTGATATCCTAACTCTCATGGGATAGTGGGAGTCAAAGCTGAATTCCTGCTGTAAATTTT
>JAFAVL010000195.1 GCA_019242465.1 Chroococcidiopsidaceae cyanobacterium CP_BM_RX_35
CATATTTAGCAGCGTAAGAATTTGGCACTACAGTTGTAGATAAAATTAGGGTAAGGATGAATATGAAGGGTGCTGATGCAGGAAGAGTTCAACCTATTTCCTAGCGGACAAGCTTTGGAAGCTCTGTGTGCATGGAGCGATAATCTCAAGTCATTCCAGCAACGAATCGGCAAATACTTTGCCCGTTCAGAAGCACTCATGAGCAGCCTTTGACTACATTCAAGCCTTGCTATATCCGGTAGACCGGAAAAATGGCTGGCAGATGGCAGAGCAGGTAGGGTATGCCAATTCCTATAGCTTGCAGCACTTGTTGGGGAGAGCGATATGGGATGAGGAGCAAGTGTGGGTTGTGTCGCAAAAAGAGAAGGAGATGGTAGGGTAGGAAAGCTTCATTGTTACCGATCAGCTTCCAATGTCTACTCCCCCTATATTCAAGTGGCGTCATTTCCAGGCAGAGCTCATCCTCGTGAATGTGAGATGGTATTGTCGGTATGCCCTGTCCTATCGAGACTTGGAGGAAATGATGCAGGAACGGGGAGTGGAAGTAGACCACTCAAAGATCAACCGTTGGGTGTTGAAGTATGTCCCAGAATTGGACAAGCAAATCCGTCCTCAGTTGAGATTTTCTACCAAAGAACTGGCTCTGGGAGTTTGTTGCAGCGCCTGGTTCACTGCCGCCATCAGGAGATGAAATTTTCCTGATACATAGATGGTGTAAATGATTCCAGCGTTGCCAATAGGGGCAAGAAGAGCGCTTTTTTCTGTGCAGGAGGCAGACAGCCCGAACTAGATAGAGAAGAGTATCAAAGCGTTGGGCAATCTCAACCAGTTTCTCATCTAACACCTGGGCGAAAGCCAGCAGGTCGTCCCGTTGATTCTTGAGAGCCGTCCTGAGAGGACGAAGGTGATGTGCCAGTAGGTTTTCCCGTTGGCTTAATTCGGCAACGATGAAATCAAACAGTTCTTGTCGCTCTTCCCATGCGGGATCAGCTAGTGCCAGAATATCATGGCTGAGCCACTGGATTAAAATCTTGACATCATTAGCCAGTTGCAGGGCTTGGAGTTGAGCTCGACGAGCCAGGGTCAGTTTGGTGGAGAGGGTGTGACCTCGACCTTGTAGTTTGGCTTTATCCATAAGAACTGTGGCAGATCAGGATTAATGCCAAGATCAATTGCCAGAGCCAGGTCTTGGTAATGGGCAGGTAGAAGAGTACCTCCGACTCATCTGTTGCGGCACTGAAGGCAGAATCGAGTGCTTCATTCGCTTTTTGCCCCTGAAGGCAAGAGAAACTTCCGACTCACCTGTTGTTGCACTGCTAGATGGCTTAGAGGTTGAGTTTTCGAGAGAACTTCAATGGCTAAGGTTTTCCGAGCAGCAGGAGGTAGGCTGGCAGCAACCGACATGGGATGACTCATTCTTCAGTCAAAGCAGATACAACACCAAATCATGAGTATCTCTCATCGTCTCTCCCACTTCAAACCTTTTTAACTGGCTGCATCATCCGGATCGCAACAGCAGCTTGGAAGGCATCTTGGTGGTGCCGCAGGGTGCCATGCTGATCAGTTCACGTCCCATCCTGCCCAGCAAAGAAGACAGAGGCTCCATCCGGGGCAGTTTTATTGTGGGACGGTTACTCAATGCCGGGGAAGTAGCGCAGCTATCGAGGATTGCGCGTCTCCCAATCGACTTGCAGGCAGTGAATGACCCTAATCTGCCGCCTGACTTTCAAATGGCCCGTGCTGCTTTATCCCGGCAAGATTCATTCTTATTCCAAAACCAAGGCGATCGGGCGATCACAGACTACGCGCTGATCAAAGACATTTACAATCAGCCGGCCCTGCTGCTGCGAGTAGTAATGCCCAGAGACATCTACAAACAGGGGCAGCGCAGTTTTCTTTACCTGATTAGCGCGGTGATTTTGGCCGGCTTGATTTTTGGTCTGGTGACCCTGCTGTTGCTGCAACGACTGGTGCTCTCGCGCGTAGCCTGACTGAGTAAGGATGTGCGGCAGATTGGCGAGAAGCGCAATTTTTCCCTGCGAGTTGATGTGTCCGGCAATGATGAACTACCGATGCTGGCAAGTGATATCAACAGGATGTTAGTGGCACTGGAGCAATCGCAACAAGCAATTTCGCAAAAGAACCAGGAGATGTCAGGCTATATCCGGCAAGTCGAGCAGGTGATTGAAGCCGCCACCGCTGTAGAAACCAATACCTTCAAGCCAGAGCAATTAAATGGTGTTGCCGCCCGGAGTGACAAGCTGGGGCAACTAGCACAAGTCTTTACCCGCATGGTGCGAACGGTGACGACGCGAGAACAAGAATTAGCAGAGGCAAAGGAACAGCTTGAAGCGGTTCTCGATGCGGTGCCCGGAACCATTTCCTGGATTAATTCGAGTGGAGTTTATCTCGGTGTCAATCGTCGGCTGGCAGAGGCCTGGAATCTGACTCAGGATGCGTTCATTGGCAAAGAAATCGGCTTCCACAAGGACGGTTCTCAATTTGTAGACTTTATGCGTCAATTTCTTGTGAGTGAGGAGAAATCTGCTGCCCAGGCGATCGCAGTTCCCCTCAAGGGTGCGGTAAAGTATTACCTGGTAGCAGCGCAGAAGTATCAGAACCGGACAGCCACCGTCACAGTTGGAATTGATATTACTGAGCGCAAGCAAGCTGAAGAAGCCCTGCGTCTAGCGGAAGCCAAATATCGGGGCATTTTTGAACATGCGGTTGAGGGCATTTTTCGCTCGCCCCCTGATGGGCAATACATTGAGGTTAACCCCGCGATGACAGCCCTGTTTGGCTATGAGTCCCCTGAGTCCATGACGCAGCAGATCGCTGATTTATCGCAGCAGATTTATGCAGAACAGGGCGATCACGATACCTTCAAGCAATTAATGGCAGAACAGGATGAAATCAAAGATTTTGAATATCAAGCCTATCGACGAGATGGTAGTTTATTCTGGGTGTTAGAGTGGGCAAGAGCCGTGCGGGATGCTCAAGGGAATTTGCTTTACTACGAAGGAAGCTGCGTCGATGTAACGAAACGTAAACAAGAAGAAGCGGTGCTCAAGCAACAGTTGCAGGAATTGAAAATAGAAATTGACCAAACCAAGCGAGCGCGTGAAGTGGCTGCTATCACAGAAACAGATTACTTTCAACAGTTACTGGAAGAGGCAGATAGTTTACGCTTCAATGAAGGCGTTGCTGAATGAGCAGTGCTGCTAAAAAGAAAGAGCCAACAGAACCCTGTCAAACTACATGAAATGTCCGCAGTGTCAATCCTCCAACCTTCGCAAAGATGGTCGTCAGAATCGAAAACAAAGGTTTGAATGTAAAGATTGTGGTCGCCTTTTCCGAGAGTCTTACGAAGTTAAAGGTTATCATTCCCAATTCAAAAAGATTTGTCTAGAGATGTACTTGAATGGCATGGGATTTCGCGCTATTGCTCATAGTTATAGGAATTCACCATACAACTATTATAAACTGGGTCAAAGAGTCAGCAGATAAGTTGCCAGAAGATGAAGAAGACCATCCAATTGTAGCCGAGTTAGATGAACTTCAAACCTATATTGGTCGGAAAACTGACAGAATTTGGCTTTGGAAAGCTATCAATCATCATGCTCCTGGCATTTTAGCTATAGAAATAGGCGATGGTAGTGGTCGAACTTTCGCCAAGCTCTGGAAGAGAATTAGAACTTGGGAAAGTAGAAAATATTTAACGGATGGATATTGTGTTTATGCTAATTATATTAATCTAGAAAAGCATTTAGTGCTACCCAAAATTCTATTGACGAGAGTTGAAGGAGAAAATACGAGATTACGACCGGAGGCGGAGCGTCTCCGGCTCCGCATTATCTAGCTAGACTACATCGAGCAACTCTTTGTTACTCCAAATCTCAAGAGATGTTACGACATTCGGTACGACTATTAATGCACTATTTAAGATTTTGGATAATTCCCCCTGCTAGCTGATCCACTGTTCATTCAGTAACGCCTTCCGACCAATAAAGGTTTGAAGTTCGTCTAACTCAGCTACAATCGGATGGTCTTCTTCATCTTCCGGCAATTCTTCTGCCGACTCTTTAACCCAGTTCATGATGCTCGCATGATGAATACATGTAACTCGTTCAATAGCGCGGAATTCCATGCCATTTAAGTACATCTCTAAACAATTTTTTTTGACTTGAAGATGATAACCTCTAGCTTCGTAAGAATCTCGGAAAAGACGGTCACAATCCTTACATTCAAACCTTTGTTTTCGATTCTGATAACCATTACGAAGGTTAGAGGATTGACACTGCGGACATTTCATATAGTTTAAGTGGATTTTGCTAACTCTCTTCTTCTAGCAAATCCACCGTTCATTCAGCAATGCCTACCCAAAAGGGTCAGCGCTGGGTAGTTCACACCATGCCCAAATCTAAAAAAGATGAGTGTTTTTGTGTCTTATTCGTCGATAAAGTTCTTCCATCGTCTCGATAAACGAACTCTCTTTGGGCCAAAAGGGCGGAAAGTCACCTTGCTTTTTCACTAAAATAGCTGGAACACTAGCTTGTGAAGCTGGTTCAATAATTTGGGGCGGGCGTTTTGCCCCATGCCAAAAGTCCTTTAAACTCGCAACGGCGACCGACGATTGCAGAGTAGGTCTTGTGTAATAAGTGGGATCGGGGTCAGGTGCAGTTTTTTCTAACGCTAATTCTGCCGATAGGGCTTGTCCTAAAGGCGATTTGGTCAGTTCTTTTTGGAGGGACTCTCTCGATAGCCCCCGCAGTTCAAACAACAAAAATGGCTCCTGGTCTAACCGAGCTGCTAGCAAGTAGTACACTCCAGCAATGTGCTTACAGGGGTTGCTCCAGTCGGGACAGGAACATGAAGTCTTGAAATCGTCTTGGCGATGCGGCAGCAGGTGCAGATCTAGTTTGGCAAAGGCATCTTCGATATTGTCAGGCATTTCATTGAGCATCAGTCGGGAAATTAAACTGGCTTTGGAGGCAACGTAGGCGATCGCCGCTGACCAATTGGCAGCGCTGATGGGCTTAAACTCAATCGTGGTGATGTAGAGAGGTTCTTTATACACCCCAAAGTATGGATTCACCGAACCGCGCACTTGAGCCTTGATCAATCCATCCTCAATCTCGAAGCTTTTCACCTTGCCTCCTCGTGCATAGGAACGGCCCCGACTTAAGCGCCCTGAATCCATGATTTTTTCTAATGCTGCAATGAACCGCTGTCCCCACCATGTCCGACTAAATTGAGCCATAATCCTTACTCCAAAATGGCGCTCTTGTTCAAGGTAATCAGCTGCTTAAATGCGTTGTTATCTAATTCGGTCAACCAGGATTCATCGGAGCCGACAATTGAGCCAGCCAGTTGTTTCTTGTCTTCGATCATTTCGTCGATGCGTTCTTCTAGAGTGCCGATCGCCACAAATTTATGCACAAACACATTTTTTTTCTGACCTATACGGAAGGCTCGGTCTGTCGCTTGATTTTCGACAGCCGGGTTCCACCAACGGTCAAAGTGGAAGACGTGGTTGGCTTTAGTCAATGTAATGCCGACTCCACCCGCCTTGAGGGACAAAATAAACACTGACGGTTCGGTTTCGGGGTCTTGGAATTCAGCAATCATCTGTTCGCGCTTATGGCGATTGGTACCACCGTGAATGTAGTAGGTGTTGTAATGGCAGGTCTGGCGTAGGTATTTTTCCAGGGCATCTCCCAGTTCAGTGAATTGGGTAAATATCAGTAGGCTTTCGTCTTCAGCTATAACTTCTGCTACCATTTCGCTCAGGCGGCTGAGTTTGTGTGATCGCTCTGGGGTGAAGTCGCTCTCGTCCTGCAGAAACTGTCGGGGGTGGTTGCAAATCTGCTTCAATTTTAAGAGGGTAGCCAGAATTAATCCTTGGCGCTGTATACCTTCGGCTCCGTCTAATTCGCCTGTAATATCCTTGACCACGGCTTCATAAAGGGACGCTTGTTCTTTGGTGAGGTTGCAATAAAGCTTTTGCTCGACCTTGTCGGGCAGATCTTTGATAATGGCTTGATCGGTCTTCACCCGCCGCAAAATTAACGGTTCTACAAGCTTTTTGAGGGTTGCTGCTCTCACTGTGTCCTGATTTTTCTGAATTGGCACTTCAAAGCTTTTGCGGAACTGAGCTTCTTTACCCAGATAGCCTGGATTTAGAAAGTTGAAAATTGACCAGAGATCCAACAGGCGATTTTCGACAGGGGTGCCAGTGAGCGCCAGTCGATGGGGGGCAGTAAGCTTCAGAATGGCTTTGGTTTGCTCTGCCTTCGGGTTTTTGATATTCTGCGCTTCGTCTAGGACAACCCGATGCCAAGTGACGCTTTCAATGAGTTTTAGATCTTTTCGAATCAGGGTGAAGGAGGTAATCACCACATTGTTCTGTGCGGTCATTGCTCGAAACTCTTCTGTATCCTTAGCCCGTTCAATGCCATGATGCACAATCGCCCGCAGATGAGGCGCAAATTTTTCGATTTCCTTGCGCCAGTTGCCAATCACAGAAGTGGGTGCAATCAATAAGGTTGGGCAGAGCGAAACGTTGGCTTGTTCTGCCTGTTCCTGCTCCTGCACCATTCTCGCGATCACCTGGACGGTTTTACCCAGACCCATATCGTCCGCTAGACAACCGTTCAGACCTAGTTGTTCCAGGTAGGAAAGCCAGGAAACCCCGCGTTTTTGGTATTCTCGCAAACAGCCTTGAAGTCTAGCCGGATCGACGATTGCCTCCAAACGACTTTTGTCATTGAGTTTATTAAGCATCTCTGCTAGGGTTTGCTCGCGGTCAAACTCGACCTCAAGTTCTTCATTGTCCTCAGCAGTTAGCCGCATAAATTCCAGCAGCGTGAGTTCGGGGTTTTCCTGCTGCTGCTTTTTCCAGAACTCCAGCATTTGCTGCATTTTGTCCTGGTCCAGGTGCATCCACTGTCCCCGGAATTGCACCAATGGGGATTTTGCCTTGACTAGTTCCAGCCATTCTGCTTCTGTAACTGGTTCGCCACCAATCGCTAGGTCGTACTGATACTGCACTAGCGTGTCGTATCCAAAGTAGCTCTTCGCCTTATCCTCTCCCCCTGAAAGGGATTTCCCTTTAGCCAAGAGACGCACCTTTGCTCGTTGTTGACCTTTGGGAGTCCACCAGGCAGGGATAATAACCTTGTATCCGGCGCTCTCTAAAACCCAGGCGGAGTCTTGCAAAAACTCGAAGGCTTCAGGTAGATCCATCAAAATGCTAACGGGTTGATCGGTCTCTAAGCCTTGCCAGAGTTTGGGGTAGATCCGTGCGGCATAGCCTAGGTTTAAGAGCAGATTTTGCTCAAAACTCTCCCCCAACTGTTGTTGCAGTTCTTTCTGACGCTTGGGCTTTGACGACCAATAGACTGTTAAGGGGACTCGCAGGGATGGATCTTGCCTAGGGGCAACGAGAAACTGGAGTTCCCAAGGGTCTTCTGGCTGGCTGGGCTCTTGAAGCTGAAAGCAGAGGTAGAAAGGAATTGCCGTTTGGGTATGGCTAATGCGATCACGCCAAGTTCGCCACTGCTGATACAGCTCTAAACCTGCATTTTTACCAAGGGACTGACCATGGGCAGACAGGCAATCATGCAACAGTGTCCCAGAAATTTTTTGCTCGAACCCAGCTATGGAGGGTGTATGGGTGGCAATTTCGGTTAATAAACATTCCGAAAAATGCCGCAATAGCATTTCGCGATCGTAAAATTCTACAGTCTCCCGTGGTTTTGCAAAACCCGCTACACAGGCTAGGGGCATGTAGTCCACATATCGCTTCAGGTTAGCTTCGTATAGCTCACTCACAATTTCCCAACTGGGGTAAACCTCAAAGTTGGGTTCGCTTTTTTGTTGAGTTTTTGCCGCTGATTTTCCTTTGTTCTTGCCTGAAATCGTTGGTTTGGGGTTGGCAATCTTCCGATACTTAAGGGCCGGAATGTATAGGTCTTTGAGAATGACTTGCTTAAAAGATTGGGTGTAGTGGTACCAAAACAGTAGCTCCGCACCCAGTTGCACCTCTGCCAGATTGTTAATGGCGATAAAATGCAGCTCGTTGAGCAGCTTGACAACATTCGTCACCAACTCAAAATGAAACCCGCTGCTCTTAATCCTGGTTTTTGCGGCATAGCAGTCTACTTGCCAATATTGCAGCTCAAAGGTTTCAGGGATATCCTGTTCTAAGTATCGTGCCAGTTCGAGAGAAGGGAGGGGGCAACCACTGCTACTAGGCAGCAAAAAATATTGTGGCGAAATTTGCTCTTGCGCTGAATGCGATCGGTGCTCCGATTTAATCCCTAACTCTTGAATCAGAAACGCCTCAAGGTCGCTCTTGAAAAGTTGGTACGGATGGATATTTGGGGCTGTTTTGCGCTTTTTGCTTGTCTCAGTCGTTTCTATCCAAAGGTAAAACGTGCCCTTTTGGATAAATCCATCTTCTGCTTCTGGAATCCAGCTACCGTGCAGAATTTTCATTAGGTGTCTTGTTGCGAAGATTCTTACTGTTACTCTACCAATCCAGAGCTGCTCTCTCAAATCTCACGGTGTAGTTGTTGGA
>JAFAVL010000371.1 GCA_019242465.1 Chroococcidiopsidaceae cyanobacterium CP_BM_RX_35
GCTCGATTGTCTCGCAAGGTGATTTCGTCCCAAGCGCCACTAGCATAGTAATCCCGTGCCATTACCGATAACTGTTGGGCAGCATAGAGTTCATACTCGAACAGATTAAGCGGTAACTCATTGCTGGACATAGAATGAAACTTGACAATCAACGTGACACATCAACGATGATTTGATTGTCTTTAATTAAAGATAACTTGATTGACATGGAAAGGGGAGAACGGGAAGATAGGGAGATAGGTTGCCCTACTCTGGCATAATCGTTAGCCCCTGACTCTAGATCAAAAGCATAGAAGTATTGATTTAAAATGCGTTTTGACTTGAGGACGTGACGAATGACTCTGACAATTCGACCCATGACCCCCTCAGCAGTTCAGCTTGCCCTCGATTGGGCAACCCAAGAAGGCTGGAATCCTGGTTTACACGATGCCACTGCGTTCTATGCCACTGACCCAGCCGGATTTCTCATCGCAGAACTTGACGGAGAGCCGATCGGCTGCATCTCTGCGGTTCGCTATAGTAGCAAGTTTGGATTCATCGGGCTTTACATCGTTAGACCTCAATGGCGGGGGCGTGGGTATGGATTGCAGTTGTGGCAAACCGCATGGCAGCATTTGGTCAGTCAGCTTGATTCAAAACAGTCCAGTATTGGGTTAGACGGAGTAGTAGAGCGGGAATCCATCTATAGTCAAGCTGGATTTACAGCAGCGTATCGCCATGTTCGCCACGTTTGTGAACCCATACCATGCCACCAAGTCCCGGATGATGTGATTTCATTAACGAATGTGCCGTTAGAACAAATCGTTCGCTACGATGCGGAACTGTTTCCAGCACCACGTCCTCAGTTTTTGGAGCCTTGGATTCGCGTTGCAGCTGCTGCCTATGGGATCGTGGAACACGAGCGCTTGGTTGGCTATGGAGTATTGCGCCCCTGCTGTCAAGGCTTCAAAATTGGACCTTTGTTTGCAGATACGTTCGACATTGCAGACTGTCTGTTTCGCGCGTTGACACATCATGCTGCATCGCAACCTGTATTTATCGACATTCCAAACATTCATCCAGCATTGTCAATTTTAATTCAACGCTTTCGTTTACAGCCTGTCTTCACCTGTGTGCGAATGTATTGGAAAAATATGCCAAACCTCGATGTTAATAGCATCTTTGGAGTGACCACCTTGGAACTTGGGTAGATCGATATAATTTAAATCTCCCGTGCATAACGTCCCATTAGTTCTGCGAGAAGGATGCGTCCAGTACATAACCTTCTATTACCTTCATCACATCTGCTTTAGTAGCTCCTGGTGCTAATTCCAGTGGTTGATCTAGAGCAAAAAGCTTGAAAAAGTAGCGCTGCGTACCATTAGGCGGTCCTTGCCCGCCTAATCCTAACTGATTGAAACTATTTTTTCCCTGCACTCCGCCGTTAGGCAAGGTAGGTTGGTAATACCTTCGGGTAGCTCACGAGTATGAACAGGCAAGTTATAGACTACCCAGTGGGTAAAGGATTGGTCAGGTGCGTCGGGGTCATCCAGGATCAGAACGAAGGTATTTGTCCCGTTAGGGGGTCTTCCCACTGTAGGGGAGGAGAGATCTTGTCACCGTCACAGGTATATTTGAACGGGATGGTACTACCAATGAAAAAAGCAGGGCTACAGAGTTCCATTACTTATAAGTTATAGTGGACGTTAATAGGTTTGCAGCTCAACCTTTCCAGGGAAGCGGTAATCGATGAGGATTCTCTTTTGTGTCTAAGACTTCCCAAGTTGCGGGCTTTACAACACCTGTAACTGGCAGGTTGTAGCGTTTCTGCAGATCTTTAATTGCACTTTCAGTTACCGCTCCAAAAATTCCGTCCACGGTGTTGCGTCCTGGATTGCCTAATCGCGCATTCGCGGCTCCTAGAAACCCATTATCTTGCAAGATTCGCTGTAACTTGCGGACAGCTTCGCCTTGGCTGCCTCGTCGCAATGTTGGCAAGGTTCGATTTGTATAAGCAGTTGCCAACAGCATTGGTGCATTGGGTGATGTGGGAATAGCGATCGCAGACTGAGGAATCAAGAATGATATTCCGAATACATCCACTGTTAGAAAGATTAAAATGAGGGGTTTTAGGAGCATAGCTTCCACTTAGAGATACAATTTACAAAATCTTGAACTAAATACTTTAAATAGGATATGGCAATTTGGTTTGGTTTCTGAAAAGGCTCCCGAGAGAATAGAGAGGTCGCTGCTAAAGATTCGGCGATCGCTCTCGAACAAAACTTCCTCTACAGGCTCCTCTGCCACCGTCATAATGTACGGCAGGGGGCAGCAGGCTCGAATCATTAAATCTAGTTGCGCCACAAATGCCCCACAGGGGTTACTTTGACTGCCAAGAACTGCACTGTAGGTTCTAGGCTGATGCAGATTGTTACTCATGGGTGCATCTAAACACGGTAAAAGGAGAGTGGCAAAGAGCGGCTGATGCCCAAACATATAGTGAAATTAAGTGGTTTTAGGGGATGTGAGCGTAAGGTTTTCCTATACGGATCAAGTTGTGGTTATAAGCGACCATCCCTATGTTCGTCAGCAAACAGCTGGTGCCTAACCATAACAATACATATGTGGGAACCATCACAACTCCGATAGTGAACCAAGTAAATACATGCAGTGACATCACCATTGCCAAGATGCTAGCAAGTCCGGCAGCTTGCCATACGCGGGCTTTTGGCTGGTGGAGTAAGGTGAGAGCCATTGTCATTGAGGTAGAAAGCAGATTGGCTGGTACTAGAAAGGCACAGATACTAACGCAATGAGCGCGTGAAAAGTCAGCTAAGGTGTTGAAGTCAAACATCACTCTCTGTTATCCCCCAAAATAAATGGGTTTTCTTCGCAATCTCTGCTATTTTATATTTCCTAGCAAAAATCCTCATACGATAAATAGCTTTATGCGTTCTTAGCTGTCAACCCTACGACTGATGTAGTCATTATCTAATTGCTTTATTCAGTTGTTAGTTAGAGCGAGGCGCTAAGGCAACTCGCTGACACATAATTTCAAGGAGTAGCAGCGATGCAACTGAAGCCCATAAATCAGCAGGTTGTCGCAGTCGTTGGGGCTTCCAGCGGCATCGGACGT
>JAFAVL010000358.1 GCA_019242465.1 Chroococcidiopsidaceae cyanobacterium CP_BM_RX_35
ATTGTTGAGAACCGAGTTCTTTTGAATGGAGATATTCGCTGGATGCAGTGGGTGAATCGAATGCTACTCGATGAGCAAGGAAATTTTACAGAGTTTCAAGCGGTTGGACGCGATATTACCAAGTTGAAGCAAACAGAGGAAGCCTTGAGAAAGAGTGAAGCTAACCTGCTGCAAGCTCAACAAATTGCCCATGTAGGCAGTTGGGAGATTGAACTGGAAACTCAGAAAATTACCTGGTCAGAGGAGCTTTTCCGCATCTTCGGACTTAACCCTGCCCAATTGAAGCCTTCCCGCGTCAAACTACTGAAGATTATCCCTGCTGAGGATCGGGGCGTACTGATCGCAGCAGTCGATCGAGCGATCACAGAGGGAACTCCCTATGAAGTTGAACATCGCATCCGTCGTCCAGATGGAACCATTCGTTATCTCATCAGCAAAGGTCAGGCAGCGTTGAATGACCAGCAACAGGTGTATAAGCTTTATTGCACCGCATTAGACATCACAGAACGCAAACAAGCAGAAGCGGCACTGCAAGAAAGTGAAACTCGCTTCCGTCAATTAGCAGAAACTGTACGGGAAGGATTTTTCGTTTTTGAAACAGAATCCTCTCACTACTCTTACGTAAACCAGGCCTATGAGACCATCATAGGCACACCATCCCAGGCTTTTCATGGAGAAGAATCTTTCTCTGAAGGGATGTCTCACTGGCTGAACAATATTCATCCTGACGATCGCAATCGCATTGAAGCAGGGCTACAGCGGGAACGTCAAGGCGACCACTTTCATGAAGAGTATCGCTTTATTCGCCAGAACGGTGAAATTCGCTGGCTGCTGTCGCAAGCATTTCCAATCCAAGACGAAACCGGAACCAGCGTTCGGATTGTGGGCACCGTGGAGGATATTACCGATCGCAAACAGTTAGAGCAATCGCTGCGAGCACAGGCGGAGGCAGAGCATCTACTCGCCACGATCACCCAGAACATCCGTCAATCGTTGGAGCTAGAGCAGATTCTGGCGACCACGGTGCTTGAGATACAGCAATCCCTCAATGCCGATCGCGTCTTGATTTTCCGACTTAACCCAGATGGTTCAGGACAGGTGATTCAGGAAGCCGTTGTCCCTGCATATCCGATGACTGACCGTATGCGTTGGGAGGATGAACATTTCCCAGAAGACTGCTACGAGTATTACCGACAGGGAAACCCCCGAATTGTGCCTGATGTTGCAACCGATGAATGGGCCGGGTGTCTAACTGAGTTTTTGCAAGAGGTAGGTGTCAAGTCTAAAGTCGTTGCGCCGATTGTGCAGGCTTCTGGAGAATCCTCTGCGGAAGTTTGGGGCTTGCTGATCGTTCATGCTTGTTCCCATTACCGCCATTGGCAAGAATCAGAAGCCGTCTTTTTGCAGCGAATTTGCAACCAGTTGGCGATCGCGATCGACCAGGCAAACCTGTATCAGCAGCTGCAAACAGAACTGGCAGAGCGCAGACAGACAGAAGCAGCCCTGCGACGAAGTGAAGCACGTCTGGCAATGGCTCAGCGAGTGGCTCAAGTAGGGCATTGGGAATGGCATCTAGAGAGTCAGACTCGCACCTGGTCAGAAGCTACGTTTCACCACTGGGGCCTTGATCCGACTCAACCGGAACCCACGTTTGCCGAACTGCTGCAAATGGTGCATCCCGACGATCGCGCCAGTTGGCAACAAACTATTGCGACGGCGATTACGACAGGACTTCCCTATGTGCTAGACCTGCATGTGATGCAGACTGATGGTTCAATTCACTGCCTCGAATCGCGGGGAGAACCTTTGCTGAACGCGCAAGGGCAGGTGGTTAAGCTGGTTGGTACTTCGCTAGACATCACTAACCGCAAGCAAACTGAAGAAACTTTGAAAGAACGAGAAGCCATGCTGCGGGCTATTGGAGACAATTTAGCAAAAGGCTTTATTTATCAGCTGGTTCACGAACCTGAAAAAGACTTTTACTTCTCCTACATCAGTGCTGGGATTGAGCCACTGCTTGGCATCAAGTCAGAAGATGTGCTCCAAAATCCTAAAATTATGCATGATTTAATCGTCGAGGAAGACCGCTCACTTCACGATCAACTAACGCAGGAGTCGCTGAAAAGCCTATCAATTTTTGAGATGCAGATGCGGAAGCGAACAGCATGGGGAGAGATTCAGTGGTCTTCGGTTCGCTCTGTTCCCCGGCGCTTGAAAGACGGTCGCACGGTTTGGGATGGTGTAGAAGTTGACATTACCAGTATTAAACGCATAGAAGAAGCCTTGCGCGCCAGCGAAGAACAATTCCGTAGAGCATTTGATGATGCGCCGATCGGGGTTTCTCTCATTTCACCAACTGGACAGTTTCTAAAAGCGAATACTTGCTATTGCAACATTGTTGGATACAGCGAAGCGGAGCTATTGGCGCTCACCTTTCAAGAGCTTACACATCCAGCGGATCTTAAGGCAGATCTGGAAGGTTTTCGGCAGCTGCTGATCGGTGAGGTTCGTTCTTTTCAAATGGAAAAGCGATACATTACCAAGCAAGGAACCACTGTTCCAGTGCTCGTCAATGTGGCACCCATTAGAGATGAAGATGGACAACTGCTCTACCTCGTGGGGCATATTCAAGATATTCGCGATCGCCTAAAAGTTGAACGAATGAAAGACGAGTTTATTTCAGTGATCAGCCATGAACTCCGGACTCCATTAACCTCGATTCGAGGTGCTCTCGGCATTTTAGGAACAGGTGTGTTCAAAGATAGACCGGAAAAAGCCGAACACATGCTGCAAATTGCCATTAACAATAGCGATCGGCTGGTGCGTCTAGTCAACGACATTCTCACTTTAGAACGATTAGACTCTGGCAAAGTTCAGCTCGTGATGGAGCACTGCCAGGTTGAGGACCTGATGCAACAGGCTGTAGATAGCGTGCAAGCGATTGCCGATCAAAACGCGATCACTCTTTGCCTGACTCCCCTCCGTGCAAGACTATGGGCGGCCCCCGACACCATCATTCAAACCTTTACCAACCTACTGAGCAACGCCATCAAATTTTCATCGACCGGCAATACGGTTTGGTTCAAGGCTGAAATGGGGAATGAGCAAAAATCTTCATCTACTTCCCACTCCCCACCGGTCGCTAGCTTTTACGCCGTCGCACGGCGGAAAGCTTTGCGAGCGACCGCTACTCCTTACGTTCTCTTCACCATCAAAGACGAAGGTCGTGGCATTCCTCAAGACAAACTCGAAGTCATTTTTGAACAGTTCCAGCAGGTTGATGTGTCCGATTCGCGCCAAAAAGGGGGAACCGGGCTGGGGCTGGCAATTTGTAAATAGATTGTGCAACAACATAATGGGCAAATATGGGCAGAGAGCATTTTGGGCAAGGGAAGTAGTTTTTACTTTGCGTTGCCATTAACGATGGCACTACAGACGAATGGAGGCAGTCAGAAATGACCATCGCATCTGAACGGAAGATTTGGATGGATGAGGAGTTCATGGCATTGCCAAACGGCTTCAGGGTGTGAAGCGCTTGCCAAAGGGTTATTTTCAGGGTTTACCCGATCTGGCTCTTGGAAATCCTCTCTCCCAACAATACAGTGGAGGAAATTCACGACAAGATTGTGGAGTACTTCGACAACGGGACGCGCCTGTTTTGGGTGATTCACCCTGACGAGCAGTATGTGCTGGTTTACCATAGCCCTAGCCCTGATCGCCTGTTGCGCTTAACAGACTCGCTAGATGGAGAAGAGGCCGTTCCTGGGTTTTCCTTAGCTGTGGCAGAAATCTTTGAAGAACTGGCTTTCTAACCCACAGCAAACTTTTTGTTATACTTCCAAACAAATTTACGAATGCTGAGCCACTGCGAGTTCTTTCACAACATAAGCGTACAAATAGCTATATCTGCTAGGACAAATCTGATGATTACAAACCGGACAAAAAAGCTCGGCCTCAACTCCGAGTTCAAGTGGCATACTTTCTTGGAGCTTCAGCCTCTTGCTACAAGTTTGGCAATGATAGTTGCTCGAGTCGAACATCCACGTTTCTTCATCTTTTTTTGAATTAACGTTCCCAACTCCCGTTGTTATTTGGCTTGGAGTGTCAACTTTCAACCCAGCCACACTCATACCGTCTGAAAAAACAGTGACAGGACCATCACTGGAAACGACAAAAACTACTGCTTTAGCAAAATCGTAGGAAAATCTTTGTGCCGAGGTGTGGCGGGTTCCGGCATGCGCTTCGATAATTTTCCGACTCATATCTGAGTATTTAAGGAAAGCTCCTATACCCAGTGTCTGTGCATCAGGGTTGAGAACTGCTGCTCCGTCGTTATACGCCAACAGATGCCGCAGAACAGCGATCGAGCGTTCATCTCCTACCCGTGCATGGATCTGCTTGAGTGTAAATCTCGGTCGCATACTTTCCAGTTCTTCCGCATTTGGCTCGACTAAGCACCAAACTAGCGTGGCACCAATTTTGCGTGGGCTCAAGTCATGAAAGCAGAATTCCAAAATGTCCTGTAGGATTTCGCTGTTAGCCTGTGGCACGCAGCGAGAAATACTTAGTAGTGCTCTTTTCACTGACGGCTTGTACTGCCAGTTGCGATACTGATGAATAAACACCCCTTCCTGACAAAATATTTTAGTGCTGCCGTCACTGCTTGTAGTACAAATAATTGCTTGCAGCTCTTGCTGTAGTTGAACCAACTGCAGTTCATTCTGCACATCCTGACTCAGCATCACTACCCCTTTGAACTGTCCCTCACTAAACAGTGAAAAGCTATGGCAGCCATCGGCAATCCGTCTTGCTTCTGCCAAGCTGATATCGACCTCACCGCAGAAACTTTCATGGCTTGGCAGCACCTGATTATTCAGAACAATAAATCCATAGGGTTGTAACTTTCCTTCATGGATAACCGGGCTCAGGGCATAGCTGAGTTCATCAAGCACAGCTTGATGTTGAATCAGTTCGGGTACATAGGTAGCTAGCTGATGTTGCTTGAGTTCCTCTTTCAGAAACAAGGTATGAGTTGACATAAACCTTCTAGGACTGAATCACAGCAGCTTGACTACTGTTGCCAGACTACCACGTGCTTAACAAAAGAAACCAGTACTGAAGTTAGGCAAATGCCATTCGTGGCTGCTTGTGGGCTTGGGAGTAACTGAAGGCAGGGCGCTCGCACCAGTATCCGTCAGTTTAGAGTATCTAACCTCCTAGGAAGGTGGTACATTATCCCTAAAGAGCATTCACAGCAGATTATCCAATGGCATTTGACATGACTTGTTTGTAGCCTAACTTTCTTAAAACGGTAAAGTTATTCGAGAGTGGTAGGACAGTCTAAATCAGTTACCATGACCTCCAAATCATTGCAAATAGAGCGGGAAGTTCGGGCGCTAATTCTGGACTACGCGCTCGGAGTTTCAATTCTGGGACTAATTCCAATTCGCGGGACACTTACGCTCAAGTTGCTGATTGCGGCTGGCTTACTCCTGAAGATGATGAGGGCTGTTGGGGCAAAGTGGAGCTTCCCCAAGGGGCAGGATGTATTAGCGATTTTTGGGAACCTATTTGGAGGCTTTGGTGCTTTCGCCATGGCATTTATGGCATGGTTAACGATGTTTAGCGTTGGGCTGTTTGTGCCTTATGTCGGAAGTTTAGCAGTGGCGGCATCATTATTCACTTTAACTTGGGGATTGGGACAAGCAACGAGCCAGTTTTATGCCAGTGGGCGCCGGAGTTAGAGAAAGCCTTATGGTGAGATTCAAACGTCGGCAACTTTTACTCACAGGAATAGCCACCGGAATTATTACCACAACAGCAGAGGATTACTGGACCAGGAAAAAGCAACGGCAACGCCAGACCACATTACTTGCCCTAGCTGATCGAACGTCCCAAGATACTGATAGCCTCCTTCAAGCAGCGTTTGAAGCAGACAATCAAAAAATCTATGAGGGCAAAGCCATTCAGGCGGCACTAAAGCTCGCACACCCCACACTTCCCTACAGCCGGGAGATATCTAAACTGTTAATTCAATGTAGCAAGATAGCGACACAACAATACCTCACGAGCAAAACCGAACCAAGTTATGACGGCTCGATCGCCAAGCTTCCGGCCTATACAAGTCAGTTAGATGGCTACACTCAAATCGCCTCGTTTAAAGGCAAAGAGGCAAAGGTTGAACAAACGATTCAGGTCGAAGTGCCAGTCGCTGACTTGAGTCAAGGGAACGCCTATGGTGGCTCCGGCACGGCGGATGAAGGGACGAGGGAGCCTCGTCCCAACCGCCTCGACTCAAGAGCGCAAGCTCAAGACCCGCTTGAGCAGGATTTGGAGCGGACCGAAGAAGCAGTGGGAAAAACAGTGAGGGAGAGCTTGAAACTGAAAAGACAAATTCCGGTTTACCTCGGATTTGTCTTATCTTCTCCAAGAAACAATATCATTGTTTTTCGAGGGACGCAGACTCAGACTGAGTGGCTGAACAACTTTACCGCGCTGCAACAAAACTATACCAATCCAGTTTCTGGTCGGTACGTGGGCAAGGTACACAGGGGCTTCATCAACAACTATTTAGAGATTGTCAAGCCACTTCCCCGCGAAATTGCTAAGCAGCTAAACCCCTCAGTACCTTGTTATATTACTGGACACAGCTTAGGGGCTGCCCTGGCTACATTAGCGGCACTAGACTTGGCATTGAATGTTCCCCAACTTCAGCACCAACTGCATTTGTACACTTATGCGAGTCCGCGAGTGGGAGATCCAACATTCGCTCTCCTTCACAATCAGATGGTCCCGAACAATTACCGTGTGGTCAACTTGGCTGATGCAATTACTCTCATGCCGCCAACGAAGGCTGTTGGTGTCTATGTTCATGTCGGACAAGAATGGTCGTTTTTGTCTCAAGAGGG
>JAFAVL010000372.1 GCA_019242465.1 Chroococcidiopsidaceae cyanobacterium CP_BM_RX_35
AAAAGAGTAGACTGTTAGTTCGCGCACATTATCCCGGAACCATGCCCCTTTTTTCACATCCCGTGAAAAGTCAGAAACAACTTTGAATACGAAATCAAACAGGGCAGTAGCGTGCTCGAACAGGGCACATTCACTGCTGAAGTCTCCCGCGACGAACAGACCCGCTCCCGCAATGCCATTTGTTCAGATGAAAAGTATTGCCGTGACTCCGAGGATACACCCCTGGATAAGTGTGAAACTGTGCGCACTCGCTCCCGCTGCCATTGCCCAGACAAGCCGAATGAAACCTTTATTCGTTAGTGATTTCCGCAATCGGTAGTGACAATGTCGAATTAGGGTCAACTTAATGCTAAACACTAACAAACAACTCGTTGGTTCAATCGCGCTCGTTGGTCTAGTCTTTGCAGAAGCGGTATTGATTCCGCTTACGGCTTGCGCCACAACTCCAGCGCAAGCGCCTGTTCTCCTGAGTCAAAACGAGCCAGGCAGTTTCAAGCGAGTTTTCCTATGCGATAGGTTCGATATCAGGCTAGCAAAGATTCCCAAGACCGACAGATATGTTTACACTCTACCTAACACTCCTACCCACTTAAGTCAAAAACTGCTAGGAGAGGGAAGCAATTTCACTCAAACCTTTAGTTGTGGTCGATTCAGAGTCACACTAACCGCAAATTACTTCACCAGCAAATATACTTATCGTACGAGTGGACTTACCCTTACCAATGGCGTCTATGAGCGGGCCTATGGCACATACAGCTTTCGCAATGGCAGCTATGTCCATTCCCTTCAAGATAGAGGAGATGGTTCTGGAGAACTCAATGTAGTCAAATTTTTCCCGGATGGTCGCCAGAACCTTCAAGTTCATGAAGGATGTACCGTTAAGGGACTTAAGTTCCGGGCGACGTTTGCGGCTGATTGAAAATGAAGATTCCAGTTAGCTCAGAACAGCAGCACATTGCTAAAGCTGACCAATCGTCTTGTGAGTCTGCGGCACAACGCGGACTCGCTTAAGCTTTCGCTTCATTGCAGCTTGCCAAGCCAAAACCTGATCGCTTGACGGCGGTAATATATGGGCTGGAGCAAACTGTGCAGCTGATTCGAGCGGCGTCACTGGCTGTAAAAACAGTGGAATTTCTGGACTAACATCTGCGACCAACTCTGCTGAGCGTTCTAACTCTGTAGGCTCAGTCAGGCTAGAAACAATCACTTTGACAAACACTTCCACTGAAGCTTGGTAACACAACCGCAGAAATTCTGCGTGTTCCTGCCACCGATTTTCTCCACTAACACTAGGCAGCTTCAAGTCCATACCAACAGAGTCTAAGTAAGGCAAGATCGTCGCTAGCTGTTCGGGGCGATGTCCGCCGCTTTCAAGGTAGATAGGTAGCCCTGTCCAACTCCGCACCTGAGGAAGAAACTGCATCAGAAAGGGTGCATGGAGGAGTGGTTCACCGCCAGTGAGGCTGATGCTGTCGTGCAAACCGGGTAGATTTTGCCGTTGCACCCATTCCAGTAACAAATTTAGTAACACAGGATTGGTGTGGGTTTCAAAGTCGCGTCCTCCAGGTGATCGCTCGACTCGACAAGTGGGTGGAACACTCCAAGTATGGGCACTGTCACAAAAATGGCAACGCAAATCGCACAAAGCAAAGCGGACAAAAATCTGACGGCTACCGACATTAAGTCCTTCCCCTTGAATAGCAGAAAAGACCTCAATCAACCGTGCAGTAGGATGTTCAGATGTTTTAGCGGTCATATAAAATAGTGTTCACGCTAAGATAGAAACATGATATCTATTCCTAAGCTATGCGCGAGCGGGTTTTAGCCTGGTTAGCAAATAATGTTCCTCCACCCCGGCTCAGCCATATTCTGAGGGTGGAGCAGATGGCGATAGAGCTAGCTAAGCATTACAAGCTTGATGTTGAAAAAGCCGCTCAAGCGGGGTTGATGCACGATCTCGCAAAATACTTTAAGCCCCAGCAGTTGCTAGAAATGGCACGGGTAGAGGGTTTAGAGATAGATGAGGTGATGATAGTAACGCCCCACCTATTACATGCAGACGTGAGTGCAATCGTTGCTAGAGATACATTTGGTGTAGAGGATAAAGAAGTATTGCAGGCAATCGCGAATCACACCCTAGGCAGACCCGGAATGAGTTTACTTAGCTGTATCGTATTTCTATCAGATAGTTTAGAACCAGGTCGTGGTGACACCCCAGAGCTAGAAATATTGCGACAGATGAGCTATCAAAATCCGGCTCAAGCTGTTTGGCTCACCTGTGACTATTCTCTGAAATTCTTACTTAAAACTCATTGCTTGGTTCATCCTAGGACAATAGCGACTCGAAATTGGTTTCTGCAACTAGCGAAAAGCGAGCAAATGCAAGCTCAAATAACTGCATGACACCTAATTTTTGCTACGATCAAAGTCAACCTTCTCCTGCCCTGCCACGGCAGGACATGCGTTGACCTCGTCAAAATTTCAGCAATTCCTCCATTGGCATTCCAGTCGATTCGAGATTTTTCTTGACAGTCTCCAAATTGTAGAAGCAATCAAACAAAATAACTGAGGTTTAATGTCGGATTATTCCCAAACCAATTTACCCTCGAAGTCATTCCTCGCCCTTGCTCACCAAGATGCGAGTCGAGAATTAGCCATAACCATTGCCCAAGCAGCAGAAGAACGTAAAGCTGGTGATATAGTTTTACTGCGAGTGGCAGAGGTGTCGTATCTGTCTGATTACTTTGTGATGATGACGGGCTATTCAAGGGTACAGGTACGGGCGCTCGCCGGGGCGATTGAAGACAAGGTTGAGCGAGAGTGGCAAAGGCGTCCCATTCGGACAGAAGGACAAGTTGATGGCACTTGGGTGCTACAAGACTACGGCGACGTGATAGCTCATATCATGATGCCTAAAGAGCGGGAGTTTTATAATTTGGAAGCCTTTTGGGGTCACGCAGAACAGATAAAATTTCCCACATCCAGTGACAATGAGGGGTTGACGACATGATGGAGTCGCCGATATCTGTTTGCCCTGTCCCTCATGAACAGCAACCAATAAATGAATATGAGGGGTTGAAAGAGTCCTGGTTTTTTAGCTATGGCACTCTTAACTGGCGAAGGTATCTGACAAAAATCTTTTGGCTTTGGGGATTATCGTGGTTTGTAGCAGGACCTGTGGCAGCGGCAAGTTTCCCTCCTCAGAAGTATCCTGCACAATTCTTCCTCATTGGGGCAGGGGGAGCGAGTGTCGGAGTGGCACTCGCTCTACTACAACTGTATTTAAGTTGGTCCTATATACGCAATCGCTTGGTGAGTCCGACAATATTTTACGAGGAGTCAGGTTGGTACGACGGTCAAACTTGGGCAAAACCGCCAGAGATTCTAGCACGTGATCGCTTGATTGTCACCTACCAAGTCCAACCGATTCTCCGAAGGCTTTCACGCTCCTTTGCTTGGCTTGCTCTATTACTTCTTTTAGGTTTATTGGTGTGGAATATTCTCTAAATCAACTGTCCTGTCCCCTTAAGTGATACATTTTTACGCATGACAAGGGGAAAACGAACTCAAGCGGCAGCACTGGAAGTCCGATTGCTGCGTGAAGGTATTATAGAATCTCGGCATCATGTTCAGGCGGTTGTATGTGACAGCCGAGGCAGAGTTTTATCTGTTGCTGGGAACTCCGAAACTGCTACATTTGCCCGTTCCACCCTCAAGCCATTTCAAGCTCTTGGTGTTACTACAACTGGTACGCTGGAGCGCTACAACTTGACGGATCGGGATTTAGCAATTATCTGTAGTTCCCACCAAGGGGCGGTTGAACAGGTGCGGCAGGTGTTCAACATTCTGTGGCGAGCTGATATCGATCCCTCTGCCCTCCAGTGTCCGATTCCACCGGGCAAGAGTAGTCCACTACAATACAATTGCTCCGGTAAGCACGCGGGGATGCTGGCTGTGTGTCAGCAACGGCACTGGCCTCTGAATAATTATTTGCAGCCAAACCACCCTGTGCAACAACTGATATTAGGCAAAGTAGCAGAGCTGCTGCGTATGCCAGCTGAGGAGTTCATCCGCGCTCATGACGATTGCGGTGTCCCTACCTACTTCATGCAACTTGGACAAATGGCGTCGCTATATGCCCAGCTAGCCTCTGGTAGCAATGTGGATATGGAGCGCATTGTCCGTGCCATGACTTATCACCCAGGTTTGGTGGCAGGAGAAGGAGAATTTGATACCGAACTGATGCGCCTGACTGGTGGAGAACTAGTCAGTAAAGCTGGAGCGGAGGGAGTTCAGTGTATTGGTCAAGTTGGTGAGGGCATGGGTTTGGCAATTAAGGTCATAGATGGGGCAAAGCGAGCTAAGTCTGCTGTAGCTATCCAGTTGCTCAAGCAGATGGGTTGGATTAGTCCCACCACAGCCGAATCTCTAGCCGAAAGCTTTATGAACTTGGGTAACTTCAAGCGCTTAGAGGTGATTGGGGAATTATCAATGCTTTAGTTGTCAACTTGCCCAGTTTATGGTTATACTAGACTAGTTGACGCGGGATAGAGCAGCCTGGTAGCTCGTCGGGCTCATAACCCGAAGGTCAGTGGTTCAAATCCACTTCCCGCCACCAAAACGCAAACGAAACAAGACCTTGTAAGCCTATAGAACTTACAAGGTCTTATTCTATACCAAGCTAATGGTTATTTTGAAAGGTTGAATTGGATGCAAAGCTGAATGGAGATGTAGCGGAACAAGCTGCCATTCTTCATGCTCTGAAGCGTGGGTGGGGAGTCCTTAAACCAGTCGGAGATAGGTTAACATACGACTTGGTCTTTGATATAGAGGGAAGTTTAGTCAAGTTTCAAGTAAAGTTTGCCTGGTTTGACGAACCGTCTGGTAACTACGTTCTACATATGATGATAGATATTCTAATACCTGTACCAATAATTAAGAAAAAAGAATTTAAACTCGGAATTAGATTGGCAACATACAGGCTAGAAGAGATAGCAGAGATTACAATCAACACCAGGAAAAAAATATGTCTTGGAAATTAGATGGTGTCTAATGAGGATGTTTCAAAAGCGAATGGATCGGTAAAAAAGCTCTCTTGGCATAACTACAGCTTATGTCGCTCGTGGTTCTTGGTGTGGCGGTAGCTTGAAGTTTGTCTGACGCTGCTCAAGTAAGGGTATAAATGAGCTTTCAGGTGTTTATATATCATTATTTGCTGATATAATGATACAAAAGTGTTTTGTATTGAAATTAAGCATATGATTCTCTCTGCTCAATCCCAGTCCACTCGCTTGAAAGCTAAACTCTTTCGTGGGTTTTCTGATTCATCACGATTGGCGATTTTGGACGTGCTGCGCTCACGTCCAATGACCGTGAGTGAAATTGTTGAAGCAACCGGGCTATCGCAACCTAACACCTCAAACCATTTGGGCTGTCTCCGTGATTGTGGTCTGGTAAACGCCCTACAGCAAGGACGGTACACGAGCTATCAACTCGCTGATCCACGAGTTGCTGAGATCTTGGAAATGGTCGATGAGTTACTGGCTGATGTAGCAAAAGGAGTTTATGAATGTACCCGCTACAACTGCTCAAAGAACGAATAACAACAAGCTAATCAGGAGGCACAATGTCAGACTGTGGATGTCACATGGAAGCGAAGAACGCAGCGGAGCGTAAAACGCTGCGAATTCTGTTACTTATCAATGGCGCAATGTTTGTCGTCGGAATTGTAGCAGGAGTTTTAGCGCATTCAACTGCCTTACTTGCAGACTCATTAGATATGTTTGCAGATGCTTCGGTTTATGCGATGTCGCTTTATGCAGTTGGCAAATCGGCGCATCACAAGAATCGTGCAGCGACTCTAAGTGGTATTTTTCAGATCACGTTAGCCGTGATGGTTGTCGTCGATGTGATTCGACGGTTTGTTTGGGGGAGTTCACCGGAATCAGGCTGGATGATGGCAATTGCTCTCTTGGCGCTGATTGCTAATAGTTATGGTTTGTACCTTCTCTCAAAGCATCGTCAGGGTGAGGTACATATGCGGGCAAGTTGGATATTTACGCAGAATGATGTAATTGCAAATTTCAGTGTGATCGTTGCAGGTTTGCTAGTCATTCTATTCAATTCTCGGTTTCCCGATTTAATTGTTGGATTTGGAATCGCCAGCCTAGTTGTTTGGGGTGGAATCAGTATTATTCGAGATGCACAACGCGACAGAATAAGCTTTACTTGATTGCTGGCTTCAAGGGTCAACCAGCAGAAGTCAGAAAAAGGGGCGACTCGGTCGTTCAAGACGGCTGAAAGCCAAGCCCGGACGAGGAACATTAGCCCTGAAGAGATAAAGAGAGTTATAATTCAAAGCGCAAAACCTCAGCTGGTATTTGAGAGGTGTAGAAGAATGCAAATGAAATTGACATCAAGATTAACGGTTAGTTTAACTATCTCTTCAATTACATTGACCGGCTGTATAGTAACTTTAGAGCAAATCAGCTATGCACAGTCCCCTCAACCTAGCTCACCACCCTATTCATCCACCTACTGTGACAACTATGCCCGAAACCACGCTAACCGGAATGTGAAGGGTCAACCTTTGCACGGAGCTGGGAGTGGAGCTACCGCTGGAACACTAATCGGCGGAATTGCTGGTGGGTGGAGTGGAGCTAGAACAGGTGCGGCTGTTGGGGCTGGTGTCGGAGCAGTTGGTGGCGGGGTTAATCAAGCTTCTGAACGCGATCGTCTGTATAGAATTGCTTATGAGGATTGCATGAGAGGGAACTTGCCGCGTTAAGAGAAATAAATTCAGGAGAAGCGAGATGAACGCTACGAAATTTACCCAAATTCTAACGACCGTATTGCTTCTGGGTGAACTCTCAGCAATGGCAGCATACAGTCAACCTAAACCAGCTCCTACTAGGCTTGAAACCAGGCCGAATACGTCCACAGTCGATCTTGCACAAGTTACCTGCCAATCAGTTTTGAAAATGTCTAACGAAGATCGGGCTTATACTCTAATCTTTTTTCACGGTTATATAAGTGGAAAGAATAATGAAAGGCTGGTGGATACTGCCGAATTAACCGCCATTACCGGCAAGATTGCTGATGCTTGTAATGCTCATCCTGAAACGCCACTGATGCAGGTGTTTACTCAATTTCGTTCTACAGCTCAAAAGTAACGTTTAGACTACTAGTCCACCAGAGAAGTTATGACGGGTTGGGTAGTGATATAGCAACCGATAATTTTTCGAGAATTGCGATCAATCGCTAGCCAGATATAAACCTCGTTTTTCTTGTGATCGACAAATGACCACATTTCATCACATTCAATGGTCAATTTACCTGGTGGTTTTCCTGAAACCTTTATCTGGCGCGAAGTCTGATCCAGCTTTTGACTCACATAATCTTGCAGCCAAGACCAACTTACTTGAGTCACTCTGGCAATTCCTCGCAATGATATTCTCTCCAGTAAGAGTCGATCAATCAGTTGTTTGATTTCCTTTGAAACAGTTATTTTAGTGGGATTGACAACAAATTGGCTACCACAGCTTTGACATTGATATTTTGACTTGCTATTATGAGCTGAACCATTTTTAATCAGATGCGGAGAACCACAGGCTGGACAGACTTGTTCTGGAATTCTTTCACATTTATCTGGGGTAACTCTACCGAATCTCGTGCTAGATTGGATAGCCGTACTATGAATGAGAAAAGTAAGAACGCTAAAATTGTTGTCATCAAAAATGCTGATTTTGTCGGTGATTTTTGGGAAATTAATTGCATTAGATAATATTGTACAGGACATCGACGGGACAAGGGTTCTACCTCACCACTACTTCCATATCACTAAGAAATTTTGGGAGTGGCTGCTTAAAACTGTTGATCGCCCAGCAAGTTTTGTCCCTTTTCTAATTTTTGCAACAGAACTGGTCAGAGATTATGAGCGATTGCCAGAAACCTCAGAAGCATTGCGTTATCTTGCCATGATTCGGATCATGATCAGATGTTTGACCTAAAATTTGACCTCTCATCACTTCTGAAACATCCTCTAACAAGGGTTGTTTTTAAACCGATTAAAATCGTTATTACAGATAGTTGAAAAATAGCAAAAATTTCTTGAGTTGAGGTGTTATCAATAATTGTCAAGACGACATTAGTAACAACAATAACAAACAGCAAATAACCATTTGTGAGCTTTTCTATCATAAAAAATTTTCTTTAGCAGCTAATTATGATTTTTTGTAAAGACAAGTTTCACCAAACATAATCTTTTAGCTAATATTGTCAGTGTGTTTTTGACTTTTTGAACTCTCACGCTTTTGACTAAGCAAATTTAGCGATCGCTCGAGACCATAGAGGAGAACAACAACAAAAACAACCAGCCAAAACCAGAGCTGAGGTGG
>JAFAVL010000771.1 GCA_019242465.1 Chroococcidiopsidaceae cyanobacterium CP_BM_RX_35
TTTGAAGTTTGTGCTTAAATATTCTGCCTCTACCGTTTCTGTATAAAGGGCAAGAGTTAACTCATACTGATTTAGCCAGCTATTGTTACCCAGAAGTTTCAAACCTAGATTTAAATACTTGACGGCGGATTCATAAGCTGTTGAAACTTTTGCCTTACAACCAGCAGTTAGATTTAGTTGAGCTAGTTCCTCTCGTTCTGTTTGATTGGTAATTAATTCAGCACCAATATTTATGTGATTGACAATATCAAATATATGTTCTTCTAATGAATCTCTATTTACATGTATTTTTTTTAAAAGCAACTGACCAACTTTTAGATGAACTTCCTTTTTCTGCTCGTCTGGAATCAAAGCATAAGCTGCTTGTTGCACCCGATCGTGCAAAAACTTATATCTAACTACTAAATCATCAAACTGATCCATGAGTTGAACTAGTTTATAGGTATCATTTAGAGGTAAAATCAGACCGGACTGAAGCGCTTCCCATAGTTCTTCTGCGGTAGTTTTACAAGATTTTTCAAGGACAACCGCAAGTACGTTTAAATCAAAGTAGTTTCCAATACAAGCAGCAAGTTTTAAGATATTCTGTGTATTCTGCGGTAACTTCTGAATTTTGTCTACCATTAATTCAGCTACATTGTCAGTAATTTCTATAGCTTGAATTTGTTTGATTTCCCATTGCCAGTAACCCAAATCGAAATCAAATAATAGCAGTTTTTCCTGATACAAAAATCTCAACATCTGAATCAGAAAAAAGGGATTACCAGCAGTTTTATTAAAAAGTAATTTTGCTAATAGTCTTGTTTTTTCTATTTCACGTCTAAGAGTATCAGTGACTAGCTGAGTGACATTAGCAACTGCTAGAGGTTGGAGGTTAATTCTTTTAACAGTAAGATTACTCTTCTTAATTTCCTCTAAAGTCAACATTAACGGATGATTAGCATCCACCTCATTATCTCGATATGCTCCAATCATTAACAGATATCGACTATTGGGATCTTCGACTAATAGCCGAATCAGTTTCAAGGAGGCTGAATCAGCCCATTGAAGGTCGTCTAAAAAAAGAACTAATGGATGAGTTTTGCTAGTAAATACACTAATGAATTCTTGGAAAACTAAATTAAACCGATTTTGGGATTCAGATGCTCCTAAATGAGGCACTACTGGCTGTTTTCCAATAATCAGTTCTACTTCAGGAATGACATCAACTATGATCTGACCATTAGGGTACAAAACTGCTAAGAGCTTTTCCTGCCAAATTGCTAGTTGTGCTTCATTTTCTGTTAGTAACTGCCGTATTAACTCCTGGAAAGCCTGAATTAGTGAAGCATAAGGAATATTCCGTTTAAATTGATCGAATTTTCCTGTGATAAAGTAACCTCTTTTCCGTACAACAGGAACGCGAATTTCATTTACCAACGCTGACTTGCCAATTCCTGAATAACCTGTGATAAGCAACATTTCTGTTGTTCCTTGGCTAATTTGCTCAAAAGCAGCCATCATGATGGCTACTTCTGCCTCTCGACCATAGAGATTTTGTGGAATTTGCAATTGACTTGATTGATCTTGCTGACCAGGTGGAAAGTCGGAAATCTTACCTGATGTCTCTAGCTGGCTGAGACAGTTTTCCAGATCAGCCCTTAGCCCAAAAGTACTTTGGTATCTATCTTCAGCAGTTTTAGAAAGTAACTTCATTACAATGTTAGAAATCACTGGAGGAACTCCCGATCCGACAGAGCTACTAGTAGCTTGCACTTTATCAGGAGGTATAGGTTGTTTGGCAATATGACAGTGAACCAATTCTATTGGTTCATCGATATCAAATGGCAGCCTTCCTGTTAGCATTTCGTAAAAGGTGACTCCCAAAGAATAAAAGTCAGTACGATAGTCAATTGACCGATTCATTCTTCCCGTTTGCTCTGGGGACATATATGCTAAGGTCCCTTCTAACAAATCAGGATTATTAATTTCAGGATTTTCTCTAGAAAGAAGGGATGAAATGGAAAAATCCATGATTTTAATCTGTTGTTTTTCCCAATTAATAATAATGTTTTGTGGCTTAATATTTTTATGAATAACTTTATGCCGATTTAGCTCACCTAAAATCTGAACAACCTGGGCTGCTATTCTCAAAAAATCGATCAGGCAAATTTTATGAATTTTGATTATCTCATTGAGAAACATTCCATTAAAATCTTCTAAAATCAATGCTAGTCCATTGTTGTGTTTCTCAATGCAGCAGGCTTTAATGATACCTTTTATATCCAGATCCTTAGTTAGCTCGTACTCATGCTTTATCCTGGCAATATCTCTCAAGTCTGGATACTCAGCTTTTAAAACTTTAACAATTACAGGTTTACTGTCCTGATTTCTGCGCCCTCGATAAATAGCGGTTTTTGTACTGTCCTGAATTAATTCTTGAATCTGGTAGTTTGATAAGGTCAGCATAAGTGCTCATTTCCTGGCAGAAATCTGAAAGTTATAAAAATGTGGGTAATGCGTAGGTTAAGAAAATTGGGAGGATGGACTCTGATCTAAAAAATTGATAAATTAGATCCAAGAGTCCCATTCCCGGATAATTTCTTTAGGGTACTTAAGCTGAAAATATTGCTGTAAAATTGCTCGTGCTGCCTGCATTGCTGATATCACCGTTGCCTCAACACATCCGGCATTGTAACCGTTGTTAATCCAATCTCCCACTAAATAAAGATTAATAAACCCAGATTCATCTGTTTTGATGCGATACTTAGTACTTCCAGGCACAGAGAGTACATAACGCTCTGAGGGGTCTATGTTAACTCGCCAATATTGAAAGTTAAACCGTTCAGACCCTTTGCGACCTTCGGGATCTACTAACAAATCCCAGTTTATTCCTTGAGGATTTTCTCGGGTAGTGGCATCAGGCCATAGATTTCTAATCTGATTTTCAAGAAATTTGATTGCCTGCTTTTCTACTTTTTGCTGTGCCTGTGCAGGGAAACCATGCTCACTGCTAGGAGGAATCCCCGGATCTTCGATCACCCCAGTAAAATAAGCAATGTTGTAAGGATAATGCTCAGAAGACCAGTTCTCTTGATCGAGCAGATCTGTCATGTCAGCATAAGTATCTAAAGGTTCAACATAGGCACTCACTACTGGACTAGACCCTTGCCATCCCAACTGTTGTAGAGTACGACTGAGCCATAGCTGTCCACCTTGAGTGCTCACTGTCTTAATCTGCTTTACCATGTCGCTCCATTTTTTTTGAGCCGGGTTTTTCTCGGCATGAATCAGGTCATGACAGATGTCAGGCAAGGCCGCTAGGGAAATGCCGAGAAGTACAATATCAAAATCCCCATCTTCATTAAGAGTAATCTCTTTCACGTTTGACCAAGGTGTCCAAAATGACTCTAGATCAATGTTTTCCCTCTGTAGCTTTTCGGCCTCTTCATCCACAATCTGGTCGTAGAGAGGTTCACTGGGCCAGCAGGGGAGACCTTTAACGTTAATAAGTGGTTCATATTCCCTATTCGGATTTTTAAGATTAACCTGACGCTCTACCGTAATGCTGGCAATAGTTTTCTCGTCTTGGTCAAGGTGCAACTTTTTCACACAATGAAAAAACTCAAATTTAACACCACGACGTTTCAGGACTTTATAGAGTGGAGTGATGACAACATCGCCCATTCCTGCTCGCATTTTCCACATGATTGTGCCGTTGTACTGGAAAACCAAGGTCATGAGGATGCGGATAGCTGTTCCTGCTGCTAGTTGGGGCTTAGCAATGTTACCTTCTGGAAATGCATAAACAAGATCATATAAGACCCGGACAAAGGCTGAGTCGACACTCGCTTGCCGTGCGCCGTGTCTTTGGAGCCAATCCCTATAGTCGTACTCATCTAAAGCGGCTAGGGAGCGATAGTGAAGGACTTCATCCGCAAATAAACCCCGGATATTAGTTAAGGCAAGATCGATCAGTGTCAAGCGCCAAGCAGTGTCATCATCTTGCTCCATATCAATTTCTATTCGGCGACTTAAGCGCTCCCAAAATCGATCTAGTAGCTTTAGGATTAAGTTGTGGTGTTCACGCCTATGAGTTTGGGTATTCTCGGGAAGCAACTGAGCTAGGTGGTAGGCCAGTTGCAGGAATATTCCCTCAAAAGTGAAACCAACATTCTCTGATGTGTTTCCTATTTGTTGGGTTGTGTTATCTAACCACGACCACCAGTGGTTAGGTTCTCGCAGGAGTGATTGAATTAGTCTGTCAGGAAGGTAAAGGAGTAAACCGTCTGATACTAATTCGAAAGCTTCCCAAGCAATTTCTAACTGTTGAGCGAGAAGGTCTAACCAGCCTGGAACTTGAGAGAAGCTAGTTTTTCGGGACTGGAACTTCCCGTAGCTTGTTTCTGTAAAAGTCTGGAGAACGAATTTGATCATCCTACGTATGTGATTCCAGAGGGAAGAAATACCACCGCCTTCCCAAGGAACTAATTGATCTCTAGGAAAGTCAAAGGATAATTTAAGCCAGTGACCATTTACATATTCTTCTAAAACAATAAGGCTATGAGGGTTGAATGCATCTTCCACTGTTTCAAATGGACCGTTATCGCCCAGTTCGTCGTAGCATTGCTTCAATATGCGGAAAATGTTCTCGTAGAATCCGAAAAAAATGTGTAATCCGTGTTCCTGAATGCGATAGTTAGGCTCCTGCTCAGGACCATGAGACTCGACATTGCGTCCACTTGCACATTTACCTCCTAAACGCCAACCTTGTTGATAGATAGTAATTTCGTAGAGAGAATCCCATCCTGGCTGGCTTGTCAGTTCGTAGGCTGCGATCAAGGATGCCATGCCTCCTCCCAAAATCGCAATTTTTTTGAGCTTAAAAGTTTCAGACACTGTTATTTATCCTCTCTGTGATGCTTGCCAAACTATAGTGCCGTTTTCGACAATAAAGTCAAAATTAAGTAAGAAAGCCAGTTTGATCGGAACATGCGCTAATTCTCCTCCTGGAGAGAGACCTGGATATAAACCCAAACTTTGGACGATTGGCTGACTGGCAAAGTTATTTACTATCAACTCAAACTGATCCCCAAATTTATCGAAACCCAAAATCTTGCCTCTATGATATGTTTGTAGCTGCATTAGGAACTCGACAATGGCTTGGTAGCAAGCCCGCCTGCTATCTTCTACATCACGGAATTGCTTTAGCGTCACCATTGGAACATCTCTTTCAAATAGGTAGTGGAGAAGATTCAGCGGCAATTCCAAACCAGGAATATCAATATTGCCATTGCTATCGAACAGTAAGCGAACGATCTCTGTAACTATTTCCTCAAAGCTGTCCCAGGTCTTAATTGATTTGTGATTATCTCCTTGACTAATTCTGCGGATCTCTAACAGCCGACTGTCGCGGGCGTTAGTGGTAGGAGAAAATTTTTTAAACACGAGTGCATCTATAGTAAATAGGTCTGGTTCCTGATCAATTTTGGGAATTTTTAACTCGCTTAGTTGTTTAAAGAAACCATAAACCTCACGACCTGAAACTAAAATTGGAGAATTGTTGACATAAACGAAAGGCATGAACCAACCCAAGCGCTCTACAGCAAAAAATGGTCCTTGTTGTTTTCCAGCCGCAGTCAATACCCAAAAGATTGCTTCCTGCTCGGAGATAATTCCCTTGTTATAACCAGGTGATTCTACAGAACTTAGGGAGTCAATATCGTTTAGGGTAAGAATAATGTAGTGTGTGACTGGACGATATGTAATAGTCCCATTAGCTGGCTCGTTAAGATACTTGTCGCACAGCTCTTGGAGCTTGGATATTGAGGCTTCCAAGACAAAGCCGTACATTTTCGTCCCTTTGATCTCGTAAGGTTGATTAAAAGCCTGCTCATCATCGCTTTCAATATATTTGGGATATTGTGAGCGCTGATTGCTTGGGGAAAAATAGGTTTTTAGGAAGTTGAAAGCATCTCGCTCCATGTTTTTGCCTTGAACAGCCAGGTCTTGAAGCAGTTGGTCAGGTCGCTGTTGAATTCGAGTTAGATCGTCTGCTAATTCTTGCGGTTCTTGAAGCAATTGGGCTAAGAACCCAGTTGCTCCTAGAGAAATATGAAAGCCGGCTTGTAGTAGTTTAGAGAGGTTATTGACATTCATTTTTCTTTGGTTGCTTAGTTGTCTATTGCCCTAATGTTAGTGGTTATTGATATTTCCTGCTCACTGATTGAGTTCTTGCAAAAAGCACTTTTTACCAGATGGCTATGTTACTTATCAGCCTTTTGTTGATCTTTTTATGCAAGCAACCTATGCTCAGCGGAATTCTAAGGGTCTAGAGAAAACCGAGAGCTTATAGCCTATAGCCTGTAATGCTGATTCTGTAAAGGATATAGGCGTATCAGAATGAGTAATGGCTCGGAAAGCTATAAAACTACCAAAATCATGAGATGAACTTTGCCAAATGTAATTCTTAGAAGGTGATTAAACAAGAGGAGCATAGCGAATGCGACATTGTCTGACACATGTAGTTTTAGCAACAAAACTCTACAAGCATTCTCTAAAGCGATCGCGGAAATACTGGTAGTACAACTCGCAGCTAGGCATCGCATGATTGCCTTGTAGATGTATCAACCCCAGACTTTGCAACTTGAACGCCTGCACTAAATCTAACTCTACCGATTCCGGTTTTGTCACGACCTGAGCTAAAGCTGTTGCCAGCTCTGGCTCCTGTTGTAGATGCCATAATTGACGTTGCAGGTGATCGCTATAAATTCCGCTTGAGGTGAGGGATGTTTGTACCACTTGTTCTAGGGTGACATCTTGACGCCAAATGTGGTAAAGAGCCAGCCGTACTAAATACGGATGCCCGCCTACGAGTGCCATGAGTTGTTTCACCTGTTGGGTTGACCAATCCAGTCCGTGCCGTCTGGCTAGATCCTGTACCTGCTCTTTGGTTAACTCCGGCAACTCAATCGGCAGTCCCACATTGAACGGCGATTGAT
>JAFAVL010000249.1 GCA_019242465.1 Chroococcidiopsidaceae cyanobacterium CP_BM_RX_35
GTAAGGAAGGAATGATCCATATTTCCCAACTGGCTGACTACCGAGTGGGCAAGGTTGAGGATGAGGTGGCAGTCGGTGATGAGGTGATTGTCAAAGTACGTGAGATTGACAACAAAGGTCGAGTCAATCTCACTCGCTTAGGCATCCACCCAGAGCAAGCAGCCGCTGCCCGCGAAGCAGCAGCAGTGAATCGCTAGTTAGATTTTGGAGCCCGCCCACAGCGCTGGCTCCAAAATCTAACTAGTTAATCAGCTTTGATAACAGTAGGAGCAGCCGTGTTTGCAGGAAAACGACCAAATAATCTGGGCAACCGTGGCGGTAAATTAGCACCCTGTCCAAATACACCGAACTGTGTTAGTAGCCAGAGTTCAGACGCACAGCACAGGATTGAGCCATTGACTTACAATTCCACCCCAAAAGAGGCTATGGCAGCTCTCAAGGCAGCAATCCAGTCCATTAAAAAAACTCAAATCATTACAGAAAATGAGAATTACCTATACGCAGAATTCACTAGTGCAATTATGGGTTTTGTTGATGATGTTGAATTCTATTTAGACGAAGAGGCAAAAGTGATCCACGTCCGTTCGGCATCACGTTTGGGAAAGTCGGATTTAGGAGTTAATCGGAAAAGAATTGAAACCATCAGAGAGAAACTGAAAGCATAGGATTGCTCTAAAATGCTGGGAGTTGCCTATACTTTGCCAAGATGGCTCAAATTCCTTTCCTGAAAACTCAGCTTCTGCAAGTGGGGGGCATGGATTGTGGCGGTTGTGCCAAAACCCTTGGAGCGAGCCTACAGAAGTTACCGGGAATAAAAGAAACCCAGGTAAGCTTTGCAACGGGACGGCTGAAGGTAACTTATAACCTGCAAGAAGTCAGTGAAACGGCAATCTCTGACCGCATCGCTGCCTTGGGCTACACTGCTCATCAAATTTCAGGAGTGAGCGCTTCTGACACTGACGATTCCTGCCCTAACTTTCTAGAGGAGGGGCAGTCAGTTACGAAGCCGACAGAGACAACTGATCTGACTGGTTTAAAATTCTGGCTCAAGACGCGCCGAGGGCAAAGCGTCATCCTGGCAGGAGCGGGAATAGTCCTAGGATTTCTAGCTCAATATCTAGGGCTGTCTGTCTGGATATTAAGGGCTTTCTACGGCATTGGTATTGTCGGAGCAGGTTATCCTATTGCACTAGCCGGACTGTTCGAGTTACGCTTACGTCGGGCTGATATGAACCTCCTAATGACCATTTCAGTCATCGGAGCGGTGATTTTAGGGGATTGGTTCGAGGGGGCGCTGGTCGTTTTCCTTTTCTCCCTCGGCACCACGCTTCAAAGCTTCACCTTTAGGCGTACCCACAATGCCATTCGAGCGCTGATAGATTTGACCCCACCGACTACTACAGTCAAGCGAGGTGGACAGGAAGTTACGGTGTCGGTTGCAGCAGTTCAGATTGGTGACATTCTATTACTTCGACCAGGGCAGCGGGTGGCGCTCGATGGTGTAGTTATTTCTGGTTATTCAGCAATCGACCAGTCTCCTATTACTGGGGAATCCCTTCCTGAGGATAAAGCCCCTGGCGATCGCGTCTTTGCAGGAACACTGAATCAGTCAGGCTTTTTAGAGGTCAAAGTCACTCACCTAGCTAGGGACACAACCGTTGCTAAAATTATTCATTTAGTGACGAAAGGACTGTTTTTGTTGCTGGGAACATTTGGCTTTGTCGGATTAGCCTTAGCAGTGTTGGCAGATATGGGAACTTCCTTGCTGGTGACTGCAAACGGGATGCGGCTATTTAAAACTAAGACTCTGGAGGATTGAATGATGGCACATAACCACAACCACGAGCATAGCCATAGCCACGGACATCATCATGGTCATACTCATACAAGCGCAAGTTTTGGTCGCGCCTTTGCCATCGGCACTGCACTTAACCTAGGGTTTGTCATCGTTGAGGCAGTCTATGGCTACCTGGCACACTCCCTTGCCTTGTTTGCCGATGCGGGTCACAACCTAGGGGATGTGCTGGGACTTGTCCTCGCCTGGGGTGCAAGTGTCCTCGCTCGTCGCCCTCCGACAAAACGCTACACCTATGGGTTTCGTGGTAGCTCGATCCTGGCTGCTCTAGTGAATGCTGTTGTTCTCCTGCTGTCGATGGGTGCGATCACTTGGGAAGCCATCCGACGCTTCAGTGACCCTGGACCTGTTTCCGGGGGAACGGTCATTTGGGTTGCAGTGGTGGGGATTGTCATTAATACAATAACTGCGCTCATGTTTATGTCAGGTCGAAGGAGTGACTTAAACATCCGTGGAGCGTTCCTGCATATGGCTGCTGACGCAATGGTATCGCTCGGAGTTGTGCTGGCAGGTATCGTTATCTTGGTGACGCACTGGCTCTGGGTTGACCCAGTCGTGAGCTTAATCCTCGTGATCGTTGTTGTTGTTGGGACGTGGCAGTTGCTACGCGACTCCGTGAACTTGGCGCTGGATGCAGTACCAGAGGGAATTGAGCCGCGTGCTGTGCAAACGTATCTAACTGAGCGTCCCGGTGTGTCTCAAGTCCATGACCTCCACATCTGGGCTATGAGTACAACAGAGACGGCGCTCACAGTCCACCTGGTTATACCAGAAGGCTACCCCGGCGATGCTTTTTTGTCCCAAGTCTGCAAAGAGCTTCATGACCACTTCGGCATTGAACACTCCACCATTCAGGTAGAGACTGGGGATTCAGAGCATCCCTGTGCCTTGGAGCCAGACCACGTTATCTAACAACCGATGGACCGAAGCAAATCCCACTACTAGGTTATCGAGCGTCGTGCCGATGACTATCTTTTACTAAACACAATTAACAGAATTGTAAGTTTTTATTTTAAAATGCAACATTTTTGCGAAGTGTGTACTAATATGCTTGAAATTCTGGAAGCTGATAGGTTCTCAAACTATCGGTATCTAGCCAATAAGTCTAAGAGGTAGAATCAATGGAATTGTTAACCTTGTCTAGGTTGGGCGTAAAGCATACCCAAAATGCAGCAGCAGAATCAATCTACCGTAGCACAGGATACGATATCACAAGACCAGTCACCTTTTATGGAATTATCAATGAGCATTGTAATGTTAAGTGCCGTCAATGCGAGTATTGGCGGCTCAAGCACTATAAAGAGGAAATGACTATTGAAGAGTGGCAGAACGCCCTATTAAGCATTAAAGAATTTGTGGGTGAGTTCTCCATAAACTTTAGTGGTGGTGAACCATACATTAAAAAAGGTTTTGTAGACTTACTTGCTTTTTGCCATCAGAATGGCATTCAAAGCGGTGTGACGACTAATGGTTCTTGCATGACAAAGGAGAACGCAGCAAAGACTGTAGCGGCTCGTCCCTTTAATGTAAACATCTCAGTAGATGGACCTAACGCAGAACTCCATGATTATCTTCGTGGTTCTTCAGGATTGTTTGCCAAACTTTCTAAAGGTATTACGTATCTACGCGAGGAGAGTCAGAAACAGGATGTGCAGTTTCCGATCACCGTTAAGCCAACTATCAACAGATTAAATTTCCGCCTGCTGCCTAGCATAGTTGAGTGGGCTCAAGAAATTGGTGCCACAACTATTAATTTCCAACCTGTTAATCGTTGGACACAAGAAACTTATGAAGAACTTTGGATAGAAGAAGAAGAACATGAGTTACTAGAAGAAGTTCTTGAGCACTTAATTGAAATGAAGAAAAACGGTGCTCCAATTATGAATAGTGATGAAGTCCTCCGGCTGATGTTGCCCCACTTCCGTGAAGAAAAGGCTCCTCCTGAAGCTAGACCCTGTAAGGTTGGGCTGCGCAATTTTTGGATTGATACCCGAGGAGATGTGAAACTTTGTGATGAATACCCTGTAATTGGTAACGTTAAATACCAAAGCGCCAAAGAGATCTGGTATGGCGAAAAAGCAAGGGCAGTCCGTCAGCAGACTTTAGCCTGCGGTAAGCTCTGTCTGATTACCTGTGTGTCACAAAAAACACTCAAAGATAAAGTCATGATGGGACTGAAATTACTAAAGAATTGAAACTAAAATGCTATTGTGCTTCCAGTAAGCCGACTGAGAGTTGAGGATCCGAGCAGTTTTAGCCCAAGAAACGGTTTCTTGGGAAATCTAGTCAACAACTGATACGACTCTCAGTCCACGGCTTTTGTTCAGTTACTTGCTTTTCTCACTCCTTTTACATTGAACTAGGAACATAAAAAAGATGAGTGATGAACCATTAAAAGTATTGCTTGTTATAGAGTTATGCAATCCTGACTTTTCATCTGATCCTTTATCAGGATTCAAGTTTTTTAAAGACATTAGCAAAATTGTTGAAGCCACGCTTGTTACCCATGAAAGAAATAAGACAGCTCTTGAAAAAAGAGGATATCATCAGAATATTACTTATATTCCCGAAAGGGATTTTTACAAAAAATATTATCGCTTTATGCTATTTTTTACAGACAAAGTAAAGAAAGAGTTTATAAGACGACCTTTATCTCTTGCCTTATTTTACCCGCTTTATTCAGATTTTAATCAACAGGTATACGAAAAATTCAAAACACAGATACTTAGAGGAGATTATGACATAGTGCATGCTATAACTCCTATGCATACTAGATATCCATTTAAGGTAGTTAAGGCATGTAAGCATACACCTTTTCTCCTAGGACCTGTTAATGGAGGTGTTCCCTTTCCCGAATGGTTTGAGGAGATTAAAATCAAAAAATATCTTAATCTAAGCTTTTTGGTAGACGTAGCCAAATTTGTCATACCAGGTTATTTAGAAACTTATCAACGAGCAGATAGAATATTAGCAGGCTCAACATTCACTTTAAACATGTTGAAAACTCGATTTGGGATCAAAGATAATAAAATTAGTCTATTTCCTGAAAATGGGATTTCAAGTGAGTTCTTATCTGCGGCAGTGAAAGAAACCAAAAAATTAGGCAAAATAATTTTACTATTTGTAGGTAGATTAATAGCTTTCAAGTGTCCTGATATTCTTTTGAAGCAGTTGGTAGATTAAAAAAAGATTTAAGAGATAAAATTCAATTAATAATAATAGGTGACGGTCAAGAAAAGCCTTATTTAGAAAAAAAAGTACAGGAGCTTTGTTTGAGCAAAGTTGTGAAGTTTGTAGGCTGGGTTCACCAAGAGCAAACACTTGAATATTATAGGCAGGCGGATATTTTCTGCTTTCCTTCTGTTAGAGAATCTGGTGGAACAGTAGTATTAGAAGCTATGGCTTGTGGGCTTCCCTGTATTGTTGCAAAAAACGGTGGTATTGCTGAATACGTAACCGAGGAAGCGGGTTTTAGAATTGAGCCTCTTTCAAGAGAATATTTAACGCAGGAATTAAAGAATAAGATAGAACTGTTAGTTAATGATGAGGAACTACGGAAAAGTATGTCAGCGAAATGTATTGAAAGAGCCCGAGAATTTGAATGGGGGCATAAGGCAAGAAAGGTAGTTGAAATTTATCAAGAACTGCTCCTTGAGAAATAATTAGAAAATCTATGATGTTAGCTCAAGAGCCAGGGTTGCTCTTTAGGGGTTAGGTAACAGCCCAAAGTGGGATTTCGATCAAAAATATTCGTTATCTACGAAGGTTTAGGGTTGCTGAGGTCATTAGGTCGCAGCGAGGGTGGTTTCCGGCTATTTTCAGCAGATGTTCTTCCCCATCTAGCCTTCATGCAGATATCGTCAACTTGGGCTATGTCATCAACGTGATTGAGTCTCAAGCAGAGCGACGAGCAGCCCTAGACAAAGCCTGGAAGTTAATCCGTACCGTAAAGTCTTGATTGTAGCTGCACAGGTTCTGATTGCTCAGGGCAATAGCCAAATTGCCTATCGTGATGGAGTAGTCAACAGCCGGAATACATTTCAGAAATACGATGACCAGGAAGAACTGAAAATCTATGCAGATTGACCTACAGGATCTGTAGGTCACCTACTTAAGTCTGCCTGGGCTTCGGCAAGTGCTGCTCTGTGTTGTTGGACGGGGACCCTATGCCACTCAAACCCTGGACTAAACGGTCTAATTCCAGTTGCATCTGCGTGCAGACTTTTTCATAACAAGCATCCACATAGTCACGGTCTTTGGCCGCAGCGTGCCCATAATGCTCAAACACTATCGGCGCACAAATCCGAGTGTGAATTGCTATAGGTAGAGGAATATTTGGCCAAGGTCCAATTGTTAATCCCCAAGGTAGTCCTAAGTAAACCGGAAAGACAATGGGATCAATACCAAATAACCACGGTACACCCCACTCATGTAGTTGCTGTAACTGCTTGTAGCAATCGGTCAGAATCAACAGGGTATCGTGAGCGCCGTTAGAAATTGCTGGCACAATTGGTACACCTTGCGTTAGTGCCAGTTTGATAAACCCCTTTCGACCAACAAAGTGAATTTTATGCCGTTGATGATGGGGTCGCCATAAATCTTCTGCCCCTCCAGGATAGACAAGTACTGCTGCGCCTCGCTGAAGGGCGGCGATCGCCATTTTGGGGTGAGCCCTAATCGCCCCTAGTTGCACTGTAAGTTGAGAATAGACTGGCACCATCCAGACATACGGATGCATCAGTCCGTAAACTAAGCGTTCTGGACCAAACCGACGAAACCAGTCATACATGAACATCAGAGTATCTGGTGCGAGCATTCCTCCATTGTGGGCTCCTACAATTAGCATACTTCCCTGTGAGGGAATGTGATGCCAACCATCAGTTGTTACTCGAAAGTAGTAACGGTAGAGCCATTCGCCTAGTGGTAGCAATGCTTGAATCACCTGTGGGTCCCGCTCATCAAGCGACCAACCATCAAATCGAGAACCAAAGACTTTACCGTTATCAAAGCGACTGCTCATTAAAGTTTCAAAGTAGCTAGACAATGATTCTAACTACTCCGATAGCAACGGTACAATTTGGATATGGCGTGTAGGAAATTTCAAAACCTGTTGCCTATTGTCAGCATTGCGTTAATTTTATAACAACAAAGTCAACCTGAGCGACATGTATTCTTCTTCTTGCAGCGAACTGAAGAGTTCGCCTACGCTCAAGGGAAAAACTCATCAGGAATATGCCTTATTGGTACATGGCAATTACTCTGTCTCCACTGGTGTAAATTTGAGTTAAGGGTCGTCTTTTAAATCTGCTTTGAATGTTCAACATGCGGAATAATACCGAACGAGTGCGAGAACACCTGGCAAACGAGCGGACTTATCTATCTTGGATGCGTACCGCGATTGCTCTTATGGGTTTTAGCTTCGTCATCATGCGCCTTCGCTACTCACACAACTCTCAGCTAAGGCATCCAGGTAATGGCTGGGAGTTAAGTTTATTCTTTTCTTTGAGCAGTCTATCGATAGTAATACTCACAACCCAGCATTACTTTGCCGTCCGCCATGCAATCAATTCTGACATGAGAGAAGCCTCAAGCCGTTGGGTGCTTTTGCTCAGCCTATTCGTTACAATTTTGGGATCTGGAGTGATTTATTTATCATTTTTGTAACAAGTAGCTTGATTGTAAAATCTAGGCTGCTGGGAGGCTGATTTTGATTCGACGCTCCCAGCTTGGCTTTACTTCGGAGGCTCCTTGCCCTCAACATACATCGGAGGCTCAATGGCAAAATTGTCGAGCCTACCAGATTCATCAATGATGTAACCGTCTGTTGTGTGTAAGTCTGTACCCGCTTCTTGCTCTTCTAAAGCTTCTACTTGGTGTTCGCTCCGTTTGGGATCGGTGTTAGCAGGAATCTTTGCATCTGGGGGATTAACTGCTGTTGTCTGTGCAGTTTGAACTGCAGAGTGCTCGTTTCCTGGCGCCCCTCTACCGGGTTCAGCTTCTCTTGGATCTTCTGGTAGTACTTGATTGGGATCATTACTCATATGATGCATCCTTGCTATCTTTTATTTCAGTTTCTGACGATATCCCAGTTTGAAGTAGGCTTGTCTCTTTCGCGAGGATTAAATTAGAACAGTGCGGAGGCAGAGATGTAAAAGTGTAGCTGCCGTCATTGCCTCAAGGGAACACCTGTGGCGGCTTCGACGACTCAAGAGCGCAAGCTCAAACATCACTCTTTGGGAGCAGCCCACCCAAGACAACAGCGGCTCCGAGTACGGTTGCTGCGAATGCTCCCCACTTGAGTGACGGATTCATCTCTAGCCAGTCAGTGAAACTTGGGATTGCCAAGTGACGGAAGTCCCCCTCAACTCTGTCGTGTTCTGGAATGGGCGCGAAGAGGTTATCTGGCGCGTCCTCAGACTTTGGCTCACTGGTACGCTGCCCTGAGAAGGCAACCAGCAGCAACAAGAAATCTACCAACTCTGGTGAGATTCGCTGCATGAGATCTAATATCCGACCAACATCCCCAACAATGAAGTCACGCGTGGGGTGTTCAGCGACGTAGAGAATCGCGTCGGCGACAAGGCTGGGTTGGTAGTAAGGTGGTACCCCTGTTGGCTTGACGCCTAACTTTGTACGAGCGTTGTTGTAGAAAGGTGTGTTAATCACTGCTGGCTTCACACTCGTGACGCTAATTGACCACCCCTCATGTTTAAGTTCAACACGCAGAGCTTCGAGAAAACCTTCAACCCCATGCTTGGATGAGGAGTAAGCACTCTGTAGTGGTAGCGCTCGCCTACCCTCCACTGAGGAAACATGGATGAGTGCCCCACGTCCCTCTTGCTTGAGATGAGGCAAAGCTGCCATGGCACCGTAAGCCTGTCCATTCAAGTTGACATCAATGACTCGTTTAAACTCCTCAGGTGTCAACTCGTCAAAGGGGGCAAGGATACCAATAGCGGCGACATGCACCCAGGTATCTAGTCGTCCGTATATAGCAACTGCCTTGTCTGCTATTGCTTTTACCTGCTCAAAATCACTCACATCTGCAACTACAGCTGTTGCCTCAGCGCCGAAGCTTTGGATCTCCTCGACTAGAGATGACAGTCCTGGTT
>JAFAVL010000534.1 GCA_019242465.1 Chroococcidiopsidaceae cyanobacterium CP_BM_RX_35
CCTTAACCTTTTCTCTCTGTTGCTCTGAAACAGAGCGAGTTTTGTACTTTTTAATTGAGATTTTACGGCGTTCTCCCTCAACAGATGTACGTTCATCTAAAAACTGCTTACGCTGCAAATGCTCTTGTTTATCTAGCAAGGTTTTAACCAAACCTTTTGCTGTTTCACGCTCAACCCATCGAGCTTTGCCATCAATTAAAGCTGTTGTATAAGCATTAAGAAAATCATTGCATAAAGATTCTGAGTCTCCTGATGATTTGGGGAAAGCCAGAAAAATACTAGTGAGCAAACGTACAACATCTAGGGTACAAGGAGCCAAAATTGACTCGTCAAAATCATTAATATCAAAGTAGCTTAAGTGGTTGTCACCCTGATAGCTACCAAAATTTTCTAAATGCAGATCGCCACAAATCCAGCTGTAAGGTGCCTTGTTGAGAGGAGAATCATCTGACCAATCTTCATAAAACAAGTGACAGCTCCCCCGGAAGAAGGCGAAGGCACTTTCACTCATTTTTTTATATTTCAATTGCAGTAGCTCATGATCGCGATCTTTGTTAAATCGCTGAATACGTTTCACTAATTTAGAAGTATTCACACTAGTTGTATTCCTTAAAGAAGGGCTTTTGGTTGGGCTGTAGGGATTAGCGTAATTGTGTTATTCCTCTCGGCAATCAAATTATTAGCTGCCAAAACTTCCTGTCTAGCCCAGCGATCTGCTGCCACAATATCATCTAGTGAAGGATTTGGACGGTTATCGGCTTGGTGGCGATCACATACCTGTTCGATGCAACGGGGAATATCCAAAAATCTAATCTTCTCTTCTAGAAACAGCGCTACTGCCTGTTCGTTTGCTGCATTCAACACTGCTGGCATCGACCCTCCTGCTCGACCAGCAGCATAAGCTAGCTGCATACAGGGATACTTTTGGTGATCTGGTGCTTTAAAGGTTAAATTCCCAGCTTTGACTAAATCCAACTGTTCCCAGTTAGTGTAGATTCGCTCAGGCCAAGAGAGGGCATAGAGGAGAGGCAATCGCATATCAGGCCAACCTAATTGAGCTAAGACAGAGGTATCTTGCAGTTCAATTAATGAGTGAATAATGCTCTGAGGATGGATAACGATTTCGATGCGCTCGTAGTTTAAGCCAAATAGGAAATGAGCCTCAATCACTTCCAGCCCTTTATTCATTAAAGTAGCTGAATCTACAGTGATTTTTCGCCCCATTGACCAGTTGGGATGCTTCAGGGCGTCTGCCACAGTTACTGTAGCTAACTTCTCAACTGGCCAGTCTCGAAATGCTCCTCCGGAGGCAGTCAACAGAATTCGCCGTAAGCCCTCCTCTGGTACGCCCTGGAGACATTGAAAAATTGCTGAATGCTCGGAGTCAGCTGGTAGTAGTTTGACTCCATGCTTCTCTATTAGTGGTAAAACGACTGGTCCTCCAGCAATCAGGGTTTCCTTATTTGCTAAGGCAATATCTTTGCCAGCTTCAATTGCAGCAATGGTTGGCAGTAATCCGGCACAGCCCACAATACCTGTAACCACTGTTTGAGCATCATCCTGCCGGGCAACTTCTATCACCCCAGCTTCGCCAGCTAGCAAGATAGGCTGAGGGTCAATGTCGGCGATCACCGCTTGTAGTTCTGGCAGTTTCTCTTCCTGGCAAATGGCTACTATGCTCGGTCTAAACTGCCGGATCTGCTGAGCCAACATCTCAACATTACGCCCTGCCGCTAAACCCACAATCCGAAACTGCTCTGGGTACTGGGCAACAATATCCAGCGTCTGAGTGCCAATAGAGCCTGTGGAACCGAGCAGAGTAATTGCTTTCACAATGTTTTAAGAATCAACTCCACATCAACTATAAATTCTTCGGGGCTCATTTGCTCACCTCTCATCCCTCACCCCTTTTTTGGTGACGATGCTTCGTCTATACACCTTGCTTGTAGGACAATCAAGCTTTCCGGCTGCAGAACAGCACAACGGTTGATTAGCTTTGATAGGGCTGGTGTCTCGCCCTGCATTAGCTTTGCCATCGCCTCCGCTGCTGCTGGTTGATACTGTTTAATCCAGTTATTGTTAGCTATATATCCAGGTTGAAATGCTGCTTGGTCTAAAAGCCAGAAATTCACCCCGTACTTGTGAATAAAGCCCTTCACCTGCTTAAGTTCTAGACTGTACTGAGCATCAATCAGGTCAATAGCTCGCTGGCGAAACTGAGCGTAGTACCTGGTATGGAAGGGCAAAGCATATTCTTTCCCCACTAGAATTGAACGTTTGGCAAAGGTTGGTAGGTTATCTGCCTCGCTCGTCAAAGAGGCAACGAGGCTATCTTTCGGTTGTTGCTGCAAGAACTGATATAGTGCTGGTACTCCACCCTTTACGTATAGGGTCTTAGGGAAGCTCTTGAGAGAGCAGGGGTATAAGACGAGTGCTGCTACAACAACAACTACACTAGAGATTGCTAAAAACTTTCGCCCCCCAAGCCGGGATGTGGTACGCTGCTCTGACCAATGAAAAACTGCGTCCAGCATTAGGGTCAGTGCGATTCCACATGCCAGAGACAACACCATCTGAAAAGTATGAAATGTATATCGGCTAGGGAAATGCAGCTTAAATGCCAGAGCATGGGCAGCAAAGAACATAGCAACAGATGCTAGCACAATCTGAGGCAGAATTTTCACTGTACTCTTAACCCGCTTAGCTAGAGGAAAGCGAGATGGCCATCGTAGTAGGAGCGGTAACAATAGCCCAATAAATAACTGTGGCGGACTGAGCAAGGCAAACATACCACTGTCTCTGCCGTCAAGCCAAAAATTCCAAGGATTGAGGAAATAATAGCTCACCCGCCCACCAGACCAGTACTCTGGTATTCTTCTGGCTTGGGCAGTTGTGATGCTTGGTCCAAATTCAGAAGATGCCAGCATATAAGGTAGGAGCGCCAACAGAGCAACACCTAATCCCGTAGCGCAAAAAAGATAATCCCGTCGCTCAACAGAGAGGCGAAGTTTTCCTCCTTTCTCCCAATTCAACAGTCGCAGGAGTAAAATCCCTGAGCTGATGAATGGTATTAGAGGATAAAACAGCGCTTGGAGGGCGATCACAACTAAACAAGGCAGCAACGAACGCTTGAGCAAATAGTATAAAAATGCTAAAAACAGTGGATAAAAAAAACCTCTAGGTGTGGCAGAGACAACATCATCATGCAGACCGAGAGATTGGTTTAGCACCAATGTGGCGATAAATCCAGCCATTGGCACTGGCAATATCTGCATGCAGACGGCAAAGCAGTAGCCAGTCGCGATCAGTCCCAGCGCCGGCGGTAAAAGTTTACTTAGCAGAACTGGAGTTATGCCTAAATCAGCCATTATGTGATATAAGCCCGCATATCCACTAGGCGTAATGGACTGAAAATAATTTGCAATTAAGTCATGGGGAAACAATTGTGGGTCTGAGAGCCGATATATCCCCAACATGTACTCCCGCGCATCTTTACCCACAATATACTCAGAAGTAAAGTCTTGCGGTAGTGCCATAATACCGTAAATTGCCGCAAAACTCAGACTTAAACTGAGCCAAAACGCTTCATGAAATTTAGAGGTTCTGCGTCTTTTTTTTTCGGTCATCGGTGCAGTTAAAAATCTATATTATTTTTGAGCGCAACTTTAACCAATCCCTATTAGTCTCAGGTGTAGAAGTAATTCCTTTCTGAAGTAAAACAACTCCATCTTGCACACCTACAATACCATATTTTCCTTGAGCTATAAGTTGATCGATTAAAGGTACATAATCTTTGAGTTTTTGTCGTTCATCCTTAAAGGCAGCTTGGTAATGTTGCATTCGCCATAAGTCTACTAAGGCGTAATCGACCTCAACTATATCTCCTCGTTCCCTCTGCAACAGTAGGGCAGGAAAACGAATAATCTCCGAACGACTCGATAGTTGCGGAATCAGATGAGTTGTGGCTGACACACTAGCCTGCAAAGGGATAAAGTTCATTAACGCCCGAATATTGCCTACATGTTCCCATTGACGGTTGAGAGGAATATAAACCCAAGGACGGTATGAGTCTGGAAACAAAAAGTAGAAAGCCTGGTTTGGACTAGAGACAATCGAGAAGAAAATTGATATAGCAATACAGGCAATCCAGAAACGACGCAGCCGTAGCTTAAATCTTTCTTTGTGTTGTGACCACCACAGAATTGTACCGTAAAAGACACCGGGAACGACACCCAAGGCATAGCGAATACTTAGGGCAAGAGCCGACTGACCTTCCTGTAGCAATAATTCCAGCAATGGAAAGCTGACTAATGTCCAAGCCTGGAAGGAGATAGCAGGTATATAGGCCAACGATAAAAACTGCCCTGACAAGTACTTGAGTCGCCGATCAATAGGAGTGAATAAGTTCACAAGCAATTTTTCTGGATGGGTTAAGATACCTCCAAGTAGTTGTAGAGTACTAGGGTTACTGCCAGTGACATACTGACGAAAGTGTGTTGTTAGGTATAGTCGGGAATTATCATTAGAAAATTGTGGCATAATCACGTTCGTCACCAGAGTGATGTAGCTGAAGCTGAGCAGGCATAACACTATACCTAGACGGGGATATCGACGGCTTAAGATTAAATAAATGCCAATACTAAAGACAATAAATCCCGTATCTTCTCTAATTCCTAATGTCAGAGCCACAAATAGCCAAAAGAGCCACCATTTACGCTTCTCCAATGACAGCAGTAAACTAAAAACAAATAAAGGAA
>JAFAVL010000573.1 GCA_019242465.1 Chroococcidiopsidaceae cyanobacterium CP_BM_RX_35
TAATCCTAATGCTTTTAATTGAAACCAAATTCCTTCTTCACACTCAATATATTCGTTCTGTTTTAAACGCACATAAAAGTACAATCCCTGCTCTGCCAACCAGTTTGCTAGCTTCACCCCGCAAAATTCTCTGTCCCCTAACAGTACAACTGTGTAATCCTTGACTAGAGGTAAAACTTTGGTTAACGTCTGTGTTTGTAACTCAAAACTTGTACTTCCTTTGTGAGTCAGGAGTTCAAAATAAATGGGAATTGCCCGATGTTCCCAAATTAAACTGACCATTAATAGGTTAATCGATTTCCAACTTGTCCGGTCGATTGCTAGATAGAGAACTCGGTAATGAGCAAAATTATCCTTTAACCAACTGGCAAACATTGGGAACCACAACTGTTCAACCTTGACTCCCAGCACAGACAAAAAATTTTGTAGCTTATGACGTCGGCTCTCGAACAGAATTGGTAGAGGCAAAGCAGTTGCTAAAGTTTCAAGTCTGACCGTCTTGATGGATTGTAACAGGTGAACCAAAATTGTCAGTAATAGATATTGACTTGGTTGTAGTTGACTTTTCAGGTAGTTTTGGTAGAATTCAGGCATGCTTTTTTATAATTAGGTTTTTTCGACAGAATTAGACCCTTCCTTATTGGACCACAAAAGCTGGAACCTTTTCTCTACAACCCTTTTTCAGGATTTTCACCCTCCGCCTTGCCATCAGTTACTTCGTTTGCTGGGTTCGGCTCGGTATGTCGGGAATAACTGGTAGACCTTTTGCTAGCGTCTCCTTTTGTATTCCTTAGTAGGACACTCTTTGTTCCGGTTGCGCTCTCCGGCTAACCTGTTGTTTGAACTAAATGAGACTCTGGATTCCCTGCAGGCGGTTGGGCTGTCTTCACTCCCCGTTCCTTATATTTTCTATTATCACTCCAATAAATATATGCCAACTAAGTTAGCAATACTATTTTTATTGCATTGCTACAATAATTGATATACTATAAATAGTCGTATTATTGGGTTATGCCTATGAAGAACATCATTAAGCCATTTCTTGACGGGTTGGGGATAAGCCCTTACCGCTTTTGGCATGCCGCTGGAATTAGTCGGGTTACTGCGTACAAACTTTACAATGACCCGACTTATATCCCTGGCGCTGACGTACTAGTGAAAATTTGTGATACCTACCAGATTCAACCTGGGGCTATTTTGTTTTGGATGTCAGACGACGAAGGTGATGATCAGAAGGCTCTTGTTAATCAAGAGAAGCTTCAAGACTTAGAGCAAGGCGGAGAACGAGATGAAATGAGTCCTCCTCATAGGCATCAACGCGCACGGTCCTTTCTTGCTGTTGTTCAGGACATACCAGAGTCAGCCTAAGCTCAAATTCATCCTCTTGCTGCTTGCCCTTTGTCAGCAACGTTGGTACAGATTTTTGGCTAGAAGGAGAACGAGATGAGTTGGCAAGAACACATAGTCATTGATTCAAATGTTCTGGTTGGTAAACCTACTGTAAGGGGAACTAGGTTAGCTGTGGAGTTTATCATTGAGCTTTTAGCTCAGGGATGGACTGATTCAGACATCCTGCGTAACTACCCAGGATTGACAAGAGAAGATATTCAAGCCTGCTTAAGCTATGCCAGTGCTGCTCTTAGTGCTGAGAAGGTTTACCCACTCAATACCTAAGTCATGCGGTTTCTAGCGGATGAGAATTTTCCAGGAGATGCTGTAACTGCTCTCCAGGAACAGGGTGATGAAATAGTGTGGGTTCGTATTGATGCTCCTGGAAGTAGTGATCAAGACATCCTAACTCGTGCCCAGATTGAAGGACGCATTATTCTCACATTCGATAAGGATTTTGGAGAACTTGCGTTTCGCCTTAGACTACCTGCTTCGAGTGGCATTATTTTATTCCGAATCCCACTCTTATCACCTAGGAGTGTGGCTAGTTTAGTCATTTCAGCATTAGCAACTCGAAGTGATTGGAGTGGGCTTATTACAGTAGTTGAATCAGATCGGATTCGGATAAAATCCCTACCTGACATGCATGAGGAAAACTGAGCTTTACTGCTGCTTAACAATCTGAAGAGCGATCAATAAAGTTCATCGAATGGGAGAGTAGCGAAACATCCCTTTCTTTTTCCAAGAAGCTCTCACCTCCTCTGGGATGAGTCAGAGTCTCACTAAGAGCTTGTTCCAGTCGAGGCAGGCACACACAGCTGCAAAAGAATAGGGCACAACAACCAGTGGATCGTCACCTCACATTGCCATTATTTTGAGCCTAAAGATTACTACTGATGAAATTAAGTACATTCCTACGAGAACTAGGTCAGCTAGTCGCCTACTATCCCAAACTTGCTAAAATCACAGGCAGCATTCTAGCCAATCTATTCCTGTGTCAGATGTATTACTGGCAGGGGAAACAGGAAGATCCTACTGGCTGGATTTACAAAACTCAAGCTGACATTGAAGCTGAAACTGGATTGAGCCGTACTGAGCAAGAAACAGCTCGACGCTTGTTGCGCCAACGGGGTCTAATCAAGGAGCGCTACAGTGGACTGCCCCGGCGATTGGAATTTTGGCTCGATGAAGACGAACTGGAGAACCGCTGGATTTTCTTTCTGGAACATCAGGTAGAAAAGCCTTTGGTTAAGGATGCCAAGCTGACTCAAAGACAGGACCAGAGCGCAACTACTAAACCTTGCTACTTGAAAAAGCAAGTCGTGGTAGAGGAGCCGGAACCCTTGCCCAGCAATGATGCTTCCATAATGCAGGATTCCTGCATTCAAGCATGTCGAAATCCCGCAGACAATAACGCAGAAATCCTGCACTCAAGCTTGCAGGTTTCCAGCACTATTGAATGCAGGAATCCTGCAAGCAAGTAAGCAGGAAGCCTGCACACAAGTAAGCGGCTACCCTGCAAGCAATCTATATGCAGAGAATACTCCACAGACTACAAGCAAAGACTACAACACATACCCCCCTTACCCCCCGCAACCAGGGAAAAAACAGCCGGGTGAGCGTGTAAACCACAGAGAGGTTGAAAACTTGTCAGAAGAGGAGTTAGCAAACAATCACGGTTGCGAAGCTCAGACCCAGGCAAAGACTCGCTACCTGGAAACAACAAATCCTGCCGGGGATAATTGTTCCGCCGCTCGTCAAGAAGACAAAAATCGCTATCGACGGAACCAGCCCGATTATCCCAAAAATCTGGACGGGAGCGATCTCCTCCCTTGGGACACAGCCAAGCGAGGGACATTTGACCCAGAGTTTGAGAAGCACATGGCGCGAAGTCTAATGCAATACCCGGCGTACCAAAACCTGATGTTCGGAGAGCTATTGACCAAGGTCCGTAAGCACATCAGTGCAGGCAGGTACGACCTGAAACGTCGCGATGAGTTGCTGATCGAGTGGGAGGCGATGCAATCAAGCCAAGCTGCTGATGACTTCTCAGCCGCTACAAGTTCTCTCACAGCCAAAGCTGCTGCCCGGAGAGCCAAAATTGCCCGTGCAATAGGGATGGAGGTATCGTGATGATTGACCAACAAGTTTTCTTGACAGAGATTGGCATTCTGATGGACTGGTTCAATCGGGATTTTGAGGAAGCAACATTGAAGCGGTTGCACCAAAGGCTCTCACAACAGCTCACTACCGCAGAGTTTTTGATGGCAGCGAGTGCAGTGTTTGACACCTGTCGTTTCTTCCCGACTGTAGAGGAGTTCGTCAGTGCAGTTAAAGGCGACCCAGAAACACAAGCAATGCATGAATGGGAGCTTTTGAGCAAAGCGGCTACCAGAAATGATAAAAGTATGATTGCCCAACTCTCTGCTCAAGGTCAATCAGCATTGCAACTTGTAGGCGGACTCTACAAGTTGGGCTTGGCGACAGAGGAGGAGCTGCGCTGGCTCAAGAAGAAATTTGTGGCGCTGTGGAAGTCTACTCCCGCTCATGTTAGAAGTCTAGCGCCAGCTACTAGCATTGATGCAGAGCTGAGTCGATCAATACAATCTCTGGCAGAGCAACTGTCATTCGAGGGCGTGAGAAGATGAACCAAACAACTCTCTTCCCTAGCCAAAAGCAACAGATTGCCCCCGGTGCTATTCATATCCCCAATTGGCTCTCCATAGAAGAGCAACGAGAATTACTGGCTCTGTGCCGAGACTGGGCTAAGTCTCCAGCGGGGCTTTACACTCCTAGGATGTTGAATGGGGTCAGCCTTTGAGTGTGCGTGTTGTTTGCCTTAGTTGGCACTGGTATCCATACCGCTACAGCAAAACCCGCGATGATTGCGATGGTTTACCTTGTAAGCCTTTCCCACCGGAGTTACACCAACTGACTCATTTAGCTCTCCAGGATACCCTGCCAGAATACCAGGCTCAGTTCCAACCAGATGTAGCGATTATCAATTGGTACTCAACGCAGGCGAGGTTGGGAATGCATCAAGACCGTAGTGAATCAGAAAGGGTACGAACTGCTGGTAGCCCCATTATCTCTATCAGTCTTGGGGATAC
>JAFAVL010000138.1 GCA_019242465.1 Chroococcidiopsidaceae cyanobacterium CP_BM_RX_35
AGCCCGATAAACACTAATACGATTGCTACCGTAATTCCCAAAGACGAGGTAGGAAGATATCTGAATTGGCGTTGTTCGAGATTTTTCAGAAGGCGCCAATGACCGATTACCGATGCCAAGAGGGCGAACACTCCCAACGTAATTAGACTGAGTCCGAGGACTCTTTCTTCGCTAATACGGTTGAATGACGTTCCCACTTCCGCTTGTTTCAAATAGGTGAAGAACCGATCGATACCGAATCCAAAAGTAATCATAGAGAGGGAGGTGCGAATCCATGCCATTAGCGTACGTTCGGCAGCTAAGCGATTGCGATCTCTGGCAAGGTCAGTTCGGGTAACTGCCAGTTCAGTGTTGCTTAACCCCGCAAATTGTGAAGCAGCTTGAGCTATTTGCTCATTGCCTTCTGACTCAGAATTAGTAGGGGATTGGGAGAGGTTAGTCATAAATTTAAATTTATTCACTGCTAACAGCTTCAAGCGATCGTCCCGTTGTTTCAACTCGAAACAGGTAAGTAATGACCGCTGCTAATAAACAGCTTAGGGATAACAGCAACAGTAGAGTAGGCGCGCCTAACGATTTTTGCAAAGTTGGTAAGGCAAACGTACCTAATACAGCTCCAGCTTTGGCAAAAGCAGCAGCAAATCCGGCACCGCTAGCTCGGATGGAGGTGGGGAAAACCTCTCCCGACAAGAGAAATGTTGTGGAGTTGGGACCAGCATTCATCATGAGGTTGAAGACGAGGAAGCCGATGAAGACGAGCGCGAGATTAGGCATGTTACCAACTGCTAAAACACTAGATACCGCCAAAATTAACAGCCCGATCGCCATTCCTACAAAACCCGTGATCTGTAGCCGAATGCGCCCGACGCGATCGATTAACAGCACTGCAATTAAGAAGCCCACAATCAAAAACACATCGACAAAAGCCGATCCTTTGGCAGATGCCATTTCTCTTGTCATAAAATCGGCTTCACTGCCGAAGGCAAGCGCGCCAATAATTGCGGGAGTAAAAATGCCAATCCCATAGGTGGCAATATCTTGCAGAAACCAGGGGACTGAGACAAAAAATGTGTTGCGGCGGTACTGCGGTGAAAATAATGCACCATAGGATAGGCTCGGTTCCCGTTCGGGCGGATCGGTTTGGGGCGTGATGTCGATCGGCTCCTCCAGTAGAGTAGAGGCGGCTTTCGATGCCGCCTCATATTCCCCTCTAGTGATGTAATAGCGGGGGCTTTCTAGTAGGAAACTGAAGCGGAGAATACCGACAACGAGCGCCAGCGCTAGCCCCACGCCAAGCATCCAGCGCCAGGCATACTGAATTGCCGGTTGGGCAGAATCTGGGTAAATAGTTTGAAACAGGTGAATCACGATTAGCCCGGTCAAGGCTCCTGTGAGTGCGCCCAGCGCCTGAAAGGTAAACGCCCCAACTACCATGCGTCCCCGTAGTCGAGAGGGGACATTCTCGGTGATGTAGGAGACGCTAATCGGATAGTCTGCACCGATGCCTACACCTACTAGGAAGCGAAACACAATCAGTGAGGCCGCATTCCATGCCAATGCAGTTCCAGCCGTGGCGATGACAAAGATAGCAATATCCACAATGAGCATGATCTGTCGTCCAATTTTGTCAGTAATGGGTCCGAGCACAAGCGACCCTAACAATGACCCGGCGACAGCTGCTACTGCAACGGCTCCAACTTCAGTAGAACTCAGGTCAAAATCACGTTTCAGAAATGGAATTGCGACGCCAATGATGAAAAAGTCAAAGCCATCGAGGGCAATCAAGCCAGCAGATAATGCCCAGAGCAGCCACATGACGCGGGTAATCTCGGAGGCATCCAGCCGTTGCTCAAATGATGGCGGTTGAGCTGTTGTCGTTGTCATTCTTCAGATTTCCCCTCGAAACTCATGAGCCGTGTACTTAACGCGATCGCAATAATCGACAGTGGAATGACCAAAATTTGCCACTCGATGTTGCCAATCTTGACCGTCTCTAGCATCCGTTTGACGAAGATCACGCTGAGAAGAACAATGAGAACCTCTAAAAGACTTTTCTTAAGAACAGTGATATTTTTAACTTTCAGCCATTGTGGAGCTTTGGGCAAATCTTGATTGAGATTAATAAATAGGGAATAGATGCCATAGGCAAAGTAGAGGAATGCTAAACCCACGAGAAAGTTATCAAGAGATTCGAGTAATTGCAGAGTGGCTTCCTCATCAGGCTTGATATGAATGGGTTCTTCAGAAAAGCCACCGAAAACAATCAAGAAAGCGCCAAGCGTGTTTTTAGCACCAATGAACAGCATTAGAAATGAACCAGCGAGAGAAGAAAGAATAGTGATCGCACTAATTAATCGGGTCCAAGCAATTAACTTCAGCAGTCTAGGAAGATCTGTCTGATATTGTGGATTGGAATCTTCAGTCTCGAATGTCATACACTGTCCATTAGAAAAGTTATCTTCAAAATCTATGACTTGTGTGAGAAATCTGATAATAAATTGAAAAATGTTGCAAAACCATCGCCTCTCAATCACTGCTCAATGTAACAAGCGGCAGGATAACTCTTTCCTGCAATTTTCAAGCAGGGATAATTCGATCGTGATGTTGTTTTGGTAGGGGCATGACAGATCGTGTCCCTACACATTGAATTAATTCAACTCAATCGTGACTTTCTCCAAATTGCTGGTGAACGCAAATGGTGTTTCGTAGGTCTCGGTCAAAGGTGTCCCCGTGTCGTAGCCGACGTCAAGAGTTTCATCAATGGAAAGCCGATTGGGTAAACTCTTTTCGACACGCCCCTCTCCAATTCTCTTGTTGTTGGCGTACAGGGTGACAGTTCCTCCGGCAGCCGGTCGATCGGCATCTGTCTTGTACACCGCTTTCAGCGTCACCTTGCCAGTAGGTAACGTTTGGTTGGAAACGACATTGAAGCGTTCCACACCAGCCAAGTTGTAGTGATACACCAACTTACCGTCCTGCACAAACAGACCGTACCCACCAAAGCGACCCCCCTGTGTCAAAAGCACCCCTTCCGCACCTTTGGCGGGAATGACAACATCTGCTGTAATGGTATGGTTCTTATGCTTGACGTCGGGGGCAGATCCCTCAGGTAAGCGCATGCGGTCAGGGTAGCTGAAGGTGCTCCGTCCCTGAGTCAGACTTGGTCGCAACTCTATGCGAAAGCGCTCAGTTCGACGATCGTCCAGGGGCAGTACATTGTACTTGGCAGCCTCGGCGTAGAAGAGACGCCTCATCTCCCGCAGTTTTTCCGGATTTTGTTCTGCCAGATTCTTCGCCTGGGTAAAGTCGTTGTTGATGTTGTAAAGCTCCCAATCCAAATTTATCAGATCGGCTGGCTTGGGATAGGGGTCCCAGGGAATTGAGCGTAGAGCGCTCGCCATCCAGCCGTCGTGATAGATACCTTGGTTGCCAAACATCTCAAAATATTGGGTAGTATGGCGCGTGGGGATCTTAGCATCTTCAAAGGTGTAAATCAGACTAGTGCCCTCGATTGGTTTTTGGGCGATGCCGTTAATCTCAACAGGTGCAGAAATGCCTATAGCCTCCAAAATGGTGGGAGCAATGTCGATAACGTGGCTGAACTGGTAGCGAATCCCGCCTTTATCCTTAATGCGGTTGGGATAGGAAATGACCATGCCGTTGCGAGTACCGCCAAAGTGGGAGGCAATTTGCTTTGTCCATTGGAAGGGTGTATCCATTGCCCATGCCCAACCAGCGGGGAAGTGGTTGAAATACATCGGACCACCAAGCTGATCGACCACTGCCAGTTTTGTCTCTAGGGGTTCAGGAATGGCGTTGAAAGCTGAATTTTCGTTCAGCAGCCCTTCCAAACCACCTTCTGCACTGGAGCCGTTATCACCTGCAATGTAAAATACTAGGGTGTTGTCGAGTTTGCCTAAGTCCTCGACCGCGTGCACCACGCGACCCACTTCACTATCGACATGAGCAGTAAACCCAGCAAACACCTCCATCATCCGGGCATAAACCTTTTGCTCCTCTGGAGATAGAGAGTCCCATGCGGGTAGTTCCTTGGGTCGCGGCGTCAGCATGGCATCGGCTGGAATCACCCCCAGCTTTTTCTGCCGCTCGTATGTTTCTTCGCGGTATTTGTCCCAACCCATGTCAAACTGACCTTTGAATTTGTCAATCCACTGCTTGGGTGTCTGATGCGGCGCATGGGTGGCACCCGGAGCAAAGTAGACGAGGAAAGGCTTTTCGGGCGATATAGCGTTAATCTGGCGAATGTAGCTGATGGCATGGTCGGCAAGGTCGGTACTGAGGTGGTAGGGTGAACCGTCTGCATTAGTCTTGGGCGGTTCGAGGCGAGTGGTGTTTTCCACCAGTGCTGGGGCGAACTGGTCGGTATCGCCTCCCACAAATCCGTAGAAGTAATCAAAACCCTGGGCATTGGGCCAATGATCGAACGGTCCAGCCATGCTTGTTTCCCAGTCGGGGACGTTGTGGTTTTTGCCCAACCAAGCTGTGGCGTAGCCATACTCCTGGAGCACTTTGGCAAATGTGCCTGTGCTTTGGGGAATGACCCCGGTGTAGCCGGGAAAGCCAGTTCCCAATTCTTGAATAATGCCCGTGCTAGCGGAATGGTGATTGCGTCCAGTCAGTAGAGCCGCACGAGTAGGCGAGCACAGGGCTGTTGTGTGAAATTGGGTGTAACGCAGACCGTTTTTTGCCAAGCGATCAAACGTTGGGGTAGGAATGGGACCGCCAAAGGTGCCTGTCTGCCCATAACCAACATCATCGAGCAGCACTAGTAAAATATTGGGCGGGTTTTCAATGCCATAAGTAGATGGCAACTTTAGCTGCGGCTTCACGGGCTCGGAATCTTTGAAGGTCAACCCAATTTTGCCTGTGAAGGGTTTGTCGGGATGGGGTAAAATTTCCTGTGCCAAAGCAGGTAGCGGGAAAAGGCTGATACTGACAAGGACAGCGACGAGCAAGTGCATAGCGATTGTCCTTGCTATCACTGCTAAGTGCGAGATCGTTGAATGGATTCGCAACATGCGTTTTAACTCCTCTAAATCATTCAACATATGAGGTGCGGGGTGTAGCAGAAGATTCGACTACACCCTCACTGCTGCCATATCTACTTCAGGTCAATCGTGACCTTCTCGATCGAGCCAGTGAAAGTGAAGGGTGGCTTATAGGCAGTGCTAACGGGAGCCTGCAAGTCCATCCCCACATCCTGGGTATCCACACCGAATCGTCCCGCAACAGTCTTCTCAATCCGACCCTGACCTACCTGGCGACCATTGATAAACAGCTTGCCAGTACCACCTTTGCCTACGCCGCCGTCGTAGTCAAAATCAAACCGAACTTTGACCTTGCCCGCAGGCACTGGCGACGAGGAAGAAATCGAGTAGCGATCAACATCAAACCAGTTGTAGTCGTAGACCAGCTTGTCGTCTTTGATGTAAAGGGTATAACCGCTGGTGGTGCCGCCCATTGCCAAGATTGCGCCTTCAGCTCCCTTTTCCGGAATCACGAGATCGGCAGTGATGCTGTGGGATCTATTCTTTGTATTAGGTGCGCTTCCCTCCGGCAGATGGGTTAGTCCGCTGAAAAACACGAAGTGGTTACGCCCTGTTGTAAAGCTGGGGCGCAAGCTGACATCAGTCCGCTCAGCGAAGCGGTCATCTAGAGGAAAGACGTTGTACTTCTCTCCCTCCAACAAAAAGAGATTCTGCATCTCCTGTAATTTCTCGGGATTGGTAGCCGATAAATCATTGGCTTGGGTGAAGTCTTCATTCAGGTCAAACAATTCCCATTTGTCTTCCTCAAAGGGGACGGTTCCGGCATTGCTCCAAGGCACTCGATTGTGGAAGGCAGATGCCATCCAACCATCGTCATAAATCGCTCGATGCCCAAACATCTCGAAATATTGGGTATTCCGCTTACCATCCGCCTTCTCTCCCGATTTATCAAAGGTATAGGTCAAGCTCACTCCTTCGATGGGCTTTTGAGCTATCCCGTTATAGAACCTCGGCTCCTCAATGCCAGTCACCTCTAGAAGGGTTGGTGCGATATCTATGACATGGTGGAATTGGTCCCGCACTCCGCCCCGATCTTTAATCTGCTTAGGCCAGGAGATCACCATTGGATTACGGGTCCCCCCAAAATAGGA
>JAFAVL010000325.1 GCA_019242465.1 Chroococcidiopsidaceae cyanobacterium CP_BM_RX_35
AAGCACTTCAGCAATCACTAGACCAAAATCGATGCCTGCGGTAACACCCCCACCAGTCATGCGATTTCGGTCAATTACGACTCGCTCACATCCGACCTCAACTCCCAAAGAAGCTAGATGTTTACGAAACATCCAGTGAGTAGCCGCTCGATAGCCTTGGAGCAGTCCTGCCTTCGCCAGAAACTCAGATCCGCCGCACACAGAGGTGACAAATTTGGCTGTGCTACCTTGCCTACGGAAAAATTCAAGCACCTCTGGATCGTCTACGACTGCCATCTGTCCTAGACCGCCGCCGACACAGATAACGTCCAAGGGCGGGCAATTTTCAAAAGTGGTATCAGGTAAAATCATCATTCCGTCATCGGTTTTGATTGGGTCTAGCGTTTTCCAGATTCGATGAATCTGGACATTGGGAAGCGCACTAAAAACTTGCTGGGGTCCCACAATATCAAGTGCTGTCATGCCGGGATACATTACCAAGCCAATGATGTGCTTTTGTGAGTCAGTCATGCATCAATTCTCCTAATGGCGCTTGCAATGAAATCTGTTCTTATACTAGGAATGGCAACCCACCGCGCCTAGTCCTCGATCGAGTACTCTTTGAGGCACAACGATGTCCTTGCAGCTTTTATTTACAGAAATCCACCAGGTAAAGGTCAGCGGCGGCAGGCAAACTGGAACTAGGCACCAGCGGATGAGTGTCGGTTAAATGCAATGGGGCTGTTATCTTGCGGGATTGATATAGGCTCTATCAACCAATGTAGGAACACAATCGCTGACATTTAACTCTGCTGCTAACTCAACATCCTGCTCAAAACCTCGCTCAATCAGTTCTTTGCCAGAGCCACATTGTTTGATTAGAAACTCTAGACTGTATTGCAAGTTTCGATATGCTGTGGCTGCGACTTGTGCCTCTGGTGACAGACTACCGCCAAGATAACTAATGACTGCACCTGCTCCAATCAAGTCCTCAAAGGACGGACGAAGGCTACCATCACTCCATTGCTCTCCTGCTGGTACAACGGCAACCCGCTGTCCATAGATCATGGCTGCTAATGCAACAGCTCGACAATTTCTGAAACATCCAGTTAAAGTCGGAGTTGCTGCTGCTGCCAGGCTCAAAGATGAACCGTTGGGAGAGGGAAGCACTAACCGCGCCTCTTTACTCATCGCCATTAAAGATGCTGGGGATAACGAGTAACGACCGCCACCGCGCTTGTCTGCTAATTCCGCATCAACGGACTGAGCAAATACTTGTGCAGAGTCATCTCTCCACTGGTAGGGATAGACGATCGCTCCCTGGTTGTTAGCAATGTCAACGCAAGTCGAGAATGAGAGAACATCTACAACGATAATAACATCACTAACAGGAGCTAACTGCAAAACACCTTGTTTACCCCACTCACACCGCACTTCAAAATCAGCTTGGTCGAAGTTCATAGAACATACATTGTTGCAACAGTTAAAGCTAACCTAATAATGAAGGATTGCCGGGGAGAAGGTATGCAATCTTTTGACCTTCAAAGCTTTTTATAAAGCGGTCAAATGCCTTCTCGACTGGTAATGCTGGTTCCTTATAAAGCCAATTAGGTAGATCCATGTAGATTTATGAGGAGGTTAAGTGAGAGCTAACGAGGATATGTCTACAATCACCCTTATTATCAACTGATATCGACTGAAACAGATCACCTCATGGAATAAACAACCGACCCGCACCCAAGTAATTGTCGAGATACAGCAAAATATCAGCTAGACGGGCGCAACATTGCTCTCGGTATTCTTGTTCAATCAATCGATCAAGAGTTGCAATAGTCAGCACAGGCAGAGATGTGAGCACCCCCTCTTCTTGAATCGTTTGCTCAAGGGAGTCTTCTCCCTTTGCGTTTCGGTTAGCTGTCAATAACAACATTTGATTGGATTGAGCAAAGCGCCAGATGATGCGATCACTGGTATCTACTGCAAGAGCTGCTTCTTCCAATGTCATGAACTGAATTGACAACCAATTTAGCCAGCCATCAGCAGCTAAAGTACCTCTCAGTAAAACGATATACCCCTTGAGATTATGATCCACCAAAACAATCATGGGGTCAGTCTGAGTTTCGCTTTCCAGGCTTGGAGTTTGGCGTACATTTCTTCCTGTCCAGGTTTTGGCGGCAACTTAGCAATTTGGGCAAGGCGATCACGATTTTTGTTGTCCCAGTATTCCCGCATTTCCTGAGTAGCCTGTGAGAGTGCTTGATAATCTGCTTCAACCTCAGCACGGTTAGCCTCAATGTAAGATAAAGCTACATCGAGTTCTTCTTCTGTCAACGGGAGCCAGTGGCGAATTAATTTGGGTGCCCACCCTGCCTTGAGATGATCCATTACATCATAAACCGTGATTCGGGTGCCTGATATGGTCAGTCCTCGTTCAGTACGAACGATAGCGGGTTTTCCATCAAATGCGGTTGTCATGCTTACAGACTCCTAAGCCCAGGTTCCATCTTAGCGCTTGGGAGAAACGGGATGAGCATTCTCCACTACTTTGCCTATTCCTCGTGTTCCAAAAATCTTTTTCTTTAGACATAACCTTATCGCAATAAGTGTTGCTTGCGGATCTCAGATAAGGGCAATGCTTATCTTTTCAAGGTTTTTCATATTGTCGCTACTCTAACTCAGGCAGCATAACGTTCCCAATCACCCGCTACAGATAGCCTTACACCTACTAGATAGACTCTCAACGGTCAGGCACATTGAGGTTATTATGCTGCCATGATCGCTACGCTTGTCAAGCAACTTGAAGTGTTCTGGGTTCAGGGATTGCTTCGCCTTCTGCTTGCCAAGCTTCCAAGTACATTTCAATAACTTCTTCACCGTTGTGAATTGCTTCTTCACGAGTTTTTCCGTGAGTACAAGGCATCACAACTAGGTCAGCAAACTCTGGAATTGTGACCAGGAAAAGCTGATCTTCATCAGACCATTGAATAATCATGCTGTACCGATTCATGAATCCTTATCCTCCCTCAACTCTTCTAGTTCAGTGAGTAATTTTTCTAGTTGTTTCTCCAGGTAGACTGGCACATCATCTCCATCCTTGCCTGGAATTGTCAGTGTTTTTCTAAGCTGGGGATGTCGCCAACGCTGATGGCTGCCCTTACCACGCTTGGGTAGGTAAACGAACCCTTCACGCGCCATCTGAGATTTCAACTCTCGAATCTTTCGGGGCATGGATATAGTATCGTTACTTACTGCCTCCTAGCTAGTCTAACGCCTTCCCGCAACTGATCGCAGAAATCGAAGAACACCAGACGCAGTGAATATCAAACCTTCTTCTACGGTCGCTTTCAGTTCGAGCTAGTAGCTGCTGTCAGAGACTCAACGGTTGGGCATGTTATCCCCTGCACCACCAAGACAGAGCAGGGAGCATGGTGGAGAACGTAATTGCTCACACTGCCCAGGAGTAATTCACTCAAACCAGAACGACCTCGCCGCCCTACAACAAGCAAGTCAGCCCCCCAAGTCCGGGCTGAGTCACAAATGGTACGACCAGGACTCCCTGAGTGTTGGGTGAACTCTGTGTTCACGCCAGCATTAGTCGCTGCTGTTGTCCGCGAGCGTAGTAGCTCTAAACCCTGCTGCTCAAATGCTTCCCACTGTCTTCGATAACTTTCAATCATTGCGTCACTTGCAACCAGACCGTATTCCGCGCCCAGGAGTGGCAACCAATTTGGCATACCTGCTTCTTCAGCTGATAGAACATGCAGCAGCATGAGCCTAGCCTGAAAGCTTTTCGCTAAGGACAACCCTTCATCAAAGACATACTTGCTAGTGGGAGAAGTATCGATAGCAACTAGAATTTTATTAAACATCTGGACTTCCTCCGAGTTATTTAACGGATTAGAGCCTACTTTCACCTATCTCTCTAGCCAACCTTCTATTAATATTATCGTTGTCTTTAGAGAACTAGATAAAGTCATGCAAATTATTGCAACATTAAGAACAATAAACTAGGGTAAGTTCATGCTGGAATTCTGGAAGAACCTGTTTGCTTCAAGTCCATTTATCCCACACGGACATTGCTATCTTTGGCAACCAGAGTTGGTATGGCTACATATCATATCTGATTCTCTTATTACACTAGCTTATTATTCAATCCCTCTGACACTAGTCTGCTTTGTGCGCCAGCGAAAAGATTTGCCCTTTAACTGGATATTTTTGCTATTTGGTACCTTCATTATCGCGTGTGGTACTACTCATCTCATGGAGGTTTGGACACTTTGGCACCCAACCTACTGGCTGTCAGGCTTGGTCAAAGCTATAACGGCGGTAGCTTCACTCTACACAGCTTTAGAGCTGATACCACTAGTACCTAAGGCACTTGCTCTCCCTAGTCCGGCACAACTTGAATTCACCAACCAAGAACTGCGGCATCAGATTGCTGCACGTTTGCAAGCAGAGGAGGCGTTGCAAGCGGTCAACCAAAAGTTAGAAATAAAGGTAAAAAACCGCACTGCCGAACTAGCCAAAGCCAATGAAGAATTGAGAGCGGAGGTTGCCCAACGTCAGCAGGCAGAGGAAACACAGCAAAAGACACAAGAGCGCCTGCAAACTCTTTCTGGAAAGTTGATCGAAGCACAGGAGATTGAGCGGCGTTATATTGCTCGTGAATTGCACGATGAGATTGGACAGGCGTTGACGGCTGTGAAAATCAATTTACAAGCCTTGCACCGTGCATCTAGTGACAAGATAGCCACGCCAGTGCCTGAGAGCATTAATATTGTCGAAGTAGCACTTCAGCAAGTACGCAGCCTCTCACTCCATTTGCGACCCTCATTACTTGATGACTTGGGACTAGTGGCAGCGTTGAGGTGGTATATAGATCGCCAAACTAAGCGTGCTGGCATCATTGGGGAATTTGTGGCTGAGCCTTTAAAAACTAAGCTATCGCCTAACCTGGAAACCACCTGCTTTCGCATTGTCCAAGAAGCCTTGACCAACGTAGTGCGGCATGCTCAGGCACAAAGAGTCACTATCAAATTACAGCAGTGGGAAAATCAATTGTGCCTAGTTATCCACGATGATGGAATTGGGTTTGATGTCTCAGCTGCACGAGAACGGGCTGCCAGAGGTGGGAGTTTAGGTTTGCTAGGGATGGAAGAACGTACTCTGCTTGTTGGTGGTCAAATCCAAGTTAACTCAATACCTCAACGTGGTACTGAGATTCATATCCATTTTCCATTAACTACCCCTCAATCCCAATAAACTTCAGATAGGTTAAATGACCACAGCTCCTCAAAAGAAATTGATTCGCGTTTTACTGGCAGACAATCATACTCTTGTCCGCGCAGGATTGCGGGCTTTGCTACAGACTATTGAGGGCATACAAGTTGTAGCGGAAGCAGGTGATGGTCGTGAGGCTCTCCACTTGATTGAAGTTCATCAACCTGATCTAGTGCTGATGGATATTGCCATGCCAGAGATGAATGGCTTAGAGGCAACAGCACGTGTGGTGAAGGAATATCCGCATGTGCGGGTCATTATTCTTTCTATGCACGCGAATGAAGAATACGTACTACAGGCGTTGCGGTCGGGTGCTGCGGGATACGTACTCAAGGATGCTGGGCTCGGTGAGCTTGAGTTGGCGCTCAGAGCGAGTGTTCAAGGTGAAACCTATCTCAGTCCGGCAGTTTCCAAGCATGTCATTGCCGACTACGTGCGGCGGGTAGGTGAGGAGTCTAATTCGCTCGATCAATTAACATCGCGTCAGCGCGAAATCCTACAATTGATAGTGGAAGGGCGAACTACAAAGGAGATCGCTGACTCACTATACATCAGTGTGAAAACAGTCGAAACCCACCGGATGCAGTTGATGAAACGGCTAGACATTCACGATATTGCTGGTTTAGTACGCTATGCAATGCGCGCAGGGCTAGTATTTCCTGATACCTAACATAAGTTCTGCTCAAAGCTCAGGGTTTTGCGCATCAGATCTCAGGGTTTTCCTGATTGGGTTTTCAACTGAGATCGCATAACTTGTATTAAGGAAACACAATAAGCAACTTACTTTAGCAGTCGTCTCTTTGCCGGACGCTCACCTATAAATCTATGACATTGGTGCGCATTCTTTTAGTGGATGATAGCCTTGTCTTTCTCGAATCGGCTACACGCTTTTTGTCTGAAGAGTCACAACTTGCGATCATTGGGCAGATTCTTTCAAGTAGAGAGGCATTAGAGCAAATTCCACAGCTGTATCCAGATTTAGTTTTAATGGATCTAGCAATGCCTGAGATGAACGGTTTAGAAGCAACACGTTATATCAAAACACAGCCAAACGCACCATACGTTGTCATCTTGACACTAAATGATGGTACTGAATATCGCGCTGCGGCTGAGGCAGTAGGCGCAGATGGCTTGATTTCTAAATCACAATTTGGTACTGCATTGCTGCCCTTAATCTACTCCTTATTTACTTAAAGGTAAAGTTAATTGCGAAATTTACTTAAAGGTAAAGTTAATTGCGAACTTAATTTCATCATATCTGATCAAAAATTATGAATTATACTTACTATGAATTTAAATCGAACTAGTGAGCAAATTAAGACAGAAATCACAGCGAAATTTGGTTTCGTACCACCCTTCTTTGGACCAGCAGAACAAACGCCACAAGTGCTAGAAAATCTATGGCAACAGACACTTTCTGCATATATTAATAATCCGCTTCCAGCTTTATTCAAGGAAAAACTTTCCGCGTATCTCTCTCGCTTCTGTACGGTCCCTTACTGTATGATCTGCCATAGCTGTGCCCTACGCCCTTTAGGGCTGAAGGCACGGGAGGTGCTAGAGTTGCTTGAAGCACCTCCTCCAGCAGAAACGAATGTTGACGAGCATATCA
>JAFAVL010000557.1 GCA_019242465.1 Chroococcidiopsidaceae cyanobacterium CP_BM_RX_35
ACTAAAGAAAATCCAATCGGATGAAGGTAACTGTATTAGCAGCGACGGCTGTTTCCACTGAGCCACTACAGCAACCGACTCAAGGGTTCGCCGGAGGAGGCTCCGGTGCGGCGGATAAAGGCGAAGCGTTTTCCGTTGCTCGCGGAGGTCGCCTCCGGGCGGACGATAAAGCCTGCGGGCAACCCGCAGGCAACGTCCTTGAGAACGGCGGGACGAGGGAGCCTCGTCCCAACCGTCTTGACTTCCTTAAGCAAGCTCTCACTCCAACGAGCCGATGCTCCCAGATGGGTGAGACAGACGTCTTACTCAACACTATTAGGTCTTCTCCCATCCAGCATCAGCTAAAACTGGATAGCAGATACCGAACCATTAAAAACATACTGCTGTGCTATTGGCGATAGGCTATCTAGGAGTAGGTGAGAGGAGTAACTTGTGCAAATTGTTAAAGATTATGTCCAGCGCTGGTACGAAAGTGGGCTAGATCCAGACGAGTATATTTGTCATCAAAAGCAGGGTAATTTAGTTGAGATTTCTGAGGCAGCAACTGGTGAGCGGTGGACTGTACTCACATTCTGCACAAATGACATCTTGGGGCTAGTCCAAGAGGCAGCCGTTAAGCAAGCTGCCATTGATGCCATTTTGAAATACGGCACATCTAATAGCTCCGCCTCAGTCTTGAGTGGTCGAATTGATCTGCACCAGCAGTTGGAAGACGAAATTTCTGCATTTAAGCACCTGCCCTACACGCAGTTGTTCATGAATGCTTGGATGGCAATGCAAGCCTTTATGGATGCCTTTTGTCACTTGGCAATTCCGGTTCCAGGGTTTCAGCATAGTCGGGAAACTTTGATTCTGACAGATGTTCTTAACCATGGCTGTATCGTCTCGGCTGTTGTTAATGCGGGGACCCGTTCGGGGAGAGTATTCGGCCATAGCCCTCGTGTTCGGGTCAAAGCTTACCGCCACTGCGATATCGAAGACTTGGCTCGCAAGTTGCGGCGGCACGCCCAGCCCAATGACCGAATCGTGGTAGTTTCCGATGCCGTATTCTCAATGGATGGCGATATTGCTCCCTTACCAGATATGCTCGACGTGCTGCAAAGTTACCCAGGCAGCGTCATCTTGATGGACGAGGCTCATGCCAGTGGTGCGATTGGTGCTACAGGCAGAGGCATCTACGAACATTTTGGGATTCTACCGTCGCAAGCAATTAAGCAAGGCGTGGTGCCGCTGATTATGACGACTTTCTCGAAGTTTGCTGCCTCAGCGGGAGCAGCAATCAGTACGCATGTAGAAGAATTCAAACCCCTGCTTAACGTTTCTCCTACCTCGATTGGCACAATTTCCTTACCGCCACCTAACACGGCTGCTGCCTTAGCCAGCCTACGTCTAGTACGCCAATCTTCTGAACGGGTACAGATTCTGCAAGAAAATACTCGGTACTTGCGATCACGCCTAGCTGAACACGATTTTCTAGCGATTGGCGAAACCAACGTTATTCCAGTCATCTTACCACCAGAACTTAATCCCAAAATCTTTTGTAGACAACTTATGCAGGAACACGGGCTCTGGGTCTCTCCGATTTGGTATATTGCCAAACCTAGACTGCGGATTACTGTTAACGCCCTTCATACTCAGGAGGAAATGGAGCGTTTGGTGGCAGCGATGATAGCAGTCCGGGACTTGTTGTATAAACCAACAATTAGTGCTTAGTTAGCTATTAGCAAATCACTACAAGCTAATCGCTAAAAGCTAGACGTCATTAAAGTGATAAAACAAACTACATTAATTCAGATTCAACCTGTCACCACTTCGCCAGAAAATGAAAAGTTTCTGGATGTCCCGATGCGGGTGTATGCCAATGATCCCTACTGGGTGCCACCTCTTAGGAACGATGTGGCAAAGCAATTTGCACCTAGTAACCCCTTCTTTAAGTATGGAAAGTTACAACGGTTTATTGCCCTATCTCAGGGAGTAAATGGTTCTCAGGCAGTAGGACGCATTGTTGCCGCAGTCAATCAACGATTAATTGACCGAGAAGGTCAAAATGTAGGTTTGATTGGCTTTTTTGAGTGTGTTCAAGATTTTGCTATTGCTCAATCTCTGCTAGAAACTGCCTGTCAGTGGTTACGGGAGCAAGGGATGACAATAGCTCGGGGTCCAATCGATCTGTCTACCCACAACAGCTGTCTATTTTTAGTTGAGGGATTTGGCTCATCACCTTTAGTGATGACGTCCTACAACCCACCCTACTATCCAGAGTTTATGGAGCAAGATTGCTGGTACAAAGCAAAAGATGCCTACGCCTACGATTTTCCTTTAGATAAACCCCTGCCAGCAGAATTCGAGAAAGCTTATCGAATTGCTTGCAAATCTGGCGTCAGCTTTCGCCCGCTTAGAACCAAAGGCACAGGCTTTGAGCAAGATGCCCGCAGCCTCTATCACCTTTTGAGCCGTACCTTTGTCAATAACTGGAGCTTTACACCCCGCAGCGAGGCAGAGTTTCTAGATGAGGCCAGAGCCTTACAGAGCCTGGTAGATCCAGATGTGTTCCCAGTTGCGGAATACAATGGCGAAATGATTGGGTGTTTTATGGGGCTACCTGACTACAACATTCCGCTCAAATACGTTGGAGGAAAACTGAACTGGCTAGGAATTCTCAAGTTTCTTTGGTATCGCCGTCAGATCGATCAAGGACGAGTGATTGTGATTTGTTCGCTACCAGAGTATCGCCGGAAAATGGTGCCACTAGCCTTAATTTATTTAGGGATGCGAGGTGGAATCCAAAAGGGCAAACCATATAAGCGGGCTGAACTCTCCTGGGTTTATGAAGATAATTTCTCCTCCCGCAAACTCATTGAAGCATCTGGTGGCAAGCTTTATAAAACTTACCGAATTTACGAAAAAACTTTATGAAGGTGCTGGTAACTGGGGCAAGCGGATTTACGGGTTCCCACTTGGTCAAGGCACTGGAACAGCAAGGAAATTTTGTGGTGGGGCTAGTGCGCCAATCAAGCAATCTGGCGCGGCTAGAAAACTGCAATCTCCAATTGGTTTATGGAGATATTACTGATAAAGATGCCCTGGGAAGCGCGATGAATGAGGTAGATACAGTTTTTCACACTGCTGCCTACGTAGAGCTAGGGATCGTCAATGAGAGAGAAATGGAGCGGGTAAATTTAGCAGGAACTCAGGCTGTGCTGGAAGTTGCCCAAGCTATGGGCGTATCTAAATTCGTCTACTGTAGCACAGTTGGGGTGTTCGGTAACACTGGCACTCAAGTAGTAGATGAAACATTCAAACGGACACAGACTGACTTTTCCTCTGCTTACGACCGCACAAAATACCAAGCCCAACAACTAGTCGATCAATTTGCGGCTAATGGTCTATTTATTGTCAGTCTCTTGCCTAGCGGGATTTTTGGTCCTGATGACCCCCATTTTCGTCCCGTGCTGCAACAATTCCTGAAAGGCAGACTCAAGCTATGGGTTGGTGGTGATCGCATGACTGGGATTGTCCATGTGGACGATTTAGCCACTGCAATGCTTCTGGCAGCAAAAACAGGTAAATCAGGAGAACAT
>JAFAVL010000040.1 GCA_019242465.1 Chroococcidiopsidaceae cyanobacterium CP_BM_RX_35
GTCTCTTTTCACAACCTCTTGAGAACTGACTGATACTTTCTCGACCACAACACGTAATTCGTATTCCACGCCCCAACTCCCTTACAGCAGCCTCACCGAAGGGACTCTATCATAAATTCGGTTTTACTACAAATATATTCCGCTCCCGTTGATGAATGGCTTGAGATTGCTTTGGCGTATCCAGGTGTACAACTACTTAATCTCACGCTCCCAATCATCATTGAATCAACTAGACTAACTAGATTTCATCGAGATCCAGCCGACCAGATCATTGTGGCAACAGCCAGAATTTACGAATGTCTGTTGCTGACGGTTGACCAAAAGATCCTTGCCTACCCTGATGTAAATACCTTATAAGATTCTGCTAGTCTTGCACTAAGAGAGCGATCACCTTAAACAGATTTCAAAAATTAAGAGATTCAAAATTATTGGAGATGTGACAATTGATGTTTGCGATCGCTGCGGCAATCGATACGGTTGTGTAGCAAAAACGCTCTGAGGATAGGGAATCCTTCTCAATCTCTATTTCTTATTGGGCAACCCCAAAAATTTGAGACACTAACGCTCAAGGCATAGCGACAGTAACAATGGATAGTGAGCACTCTGGACATCAGGCAGAAAGTGCCGCTATTTGAATAGAGAGGAAGCAGACATGGGAAAGCAGTCTGGGAGTTTTCAGCTTTCCCACCTTACCACTTCCCTGTTTTTGCGACACAACCTTTTGATGCCACTCTAGCAAAGTGCGGCATTTAAATCTGTCTTATTATCATTGCTTTACTTAGTAACCAAGAGCCGCACCTGCAGGTGTGCGCTTATCATTAGCACCATAGAACACACGAGTTGTCGGGTCCACCAAGATAGACTCTGATGCGTCCCAAATCGGAAACTGTCGCTTGAAGCTGAATCCCTCCTGTGATAGTGTCTGCACAGTGTCAGACGGCAAAGCATCTTGTTCAAAGTTAATTGAATTAGGTAGTCCTTGGTAGTGGAAGCGAGGAGTGTTTACAGCGTCCTGAATATTGAAGCCGTAGTCAATCACGTTAGTGATAACTTCTAGCACAATTGTGATAATTCTGGAACCTCCAGGGCTACCTGTTACCATAAAGACTTTGCCATTTTTAAAGATAATGGTCGGACTCATAGAACTGAGAGGTCGCTTACCAGGTTTGATCGCATTATTGCTTCCCTGCACTAAGCCGAAACTGTTAGGCACTCCTGGTTTGGAAGTAAAGTCATCCATTTCATTATTGAGGAAGAACCCAGTGCTGCCAGCAATCACTTTAGCTCCAAAGTAAGAGTTAATGGTATAGGTTACCGCTACGGCATTTCCATACCGATCGACAATTGAGTAGTGGGTGGTGTGATTCCCCTCGCTTGTAGTTGTGTCACAGGAGTAGACTTGGCAGGGCGGTGTCGCACCAGAATTAGGAATCTTAGCCCTGATACTAGCTGCATAGTCTTTAGAAAGTAGTCGATCCAGAGGAATTTGGATGAAGTCTGGATCTCCTAAATAAGTATTCCGGTCAGCGTAAGCGTACAGCATTGTTTCCAGGATGCGTTGTACACTAGTAGCCGAACGAAACCCCAGATGCAAGAGCGAGTAGCCTTCCAAAACATTCAGCATCTCGCAAAGAGTAGTGCCGCTGCCAGGAGGTGGGCTAGAGATAAGCTTGTAACCCCGGTAGCTACAGCTTACAGGTTGCGTCTCTTCCACTGTGTAATTAGCCAAGTCCTCTTTGGTTAAGATTCCTTTATTCACTTGGCTTGCTTGCACAAGTTGAGCGGCAATTGGACCTTTGTAGAAAACTTGTGGTCCTTGAGTGGCAATCAGCTTCAGAGTATTAGCCAAGTTTTTCTGGATCAAGCGATCGCCCACTCGGTAGGGAGCCTGGTTATTTTTCAAGAAGATGGCAGCGACATTAGGCTGAGCTGCAAAGCGCGCCGTACTGGCACTTAAGATGTTCACATCCCCTGGCTGTAAAATGAAGCCTTGCTCAGCCAACCTAATTGCAGGCAGCATCAAGCGCTGACGGCTCATAGTGCCATATTCTGAAAGAGCCCGGTCAAGACCTAAAACTGTACCAGGAACTCCGACAGCAAGATAACCATTGGTACTTAGTCCAGGTAGCACATTACCATTTTTGTCAAGGTACAGCTTCGGCGTTGCTGCTAATGGTGCTTTCTCTCGAAAATCGATGAAAGTATTTTTACCATTAGCCAGATGGATCGTCATGAATCCACCGCCGCCAATATTGCCACAGCAAGGGTCAACGACTGCTAGTGCGTACCCAACGGCAACGGCTGCGTCTACAGCATTGCCACCCTCTTGCAAAATCTGTAGCCCGACTTCAGATGCGTATCTTTGTGAAGTGACTACCATCCCATTCTTACCCTGTGCGGGCAGTGAAGCCGAAACCCTGGAAAATCCCAACCCAAAACTAGTAAACACAGTTCCAACTGTTAAAACCAGCAGGCGGCTTCTCATACTAGCAACCTCTTTACCTTTCTTAAGAGACTAATAAGACTAGACTTTTATCATGTTCTGTTGCAATAATCACTATTCCTTGGCTACTGTTCAGCAGGCAGGAAGTAGGGAATATATTCTTTAATACTGATGCTACAAGTTCAGAAAACTGAACTTGGGAGAGGGAGACCGCAGTTAGGGTGAAAACAAAGAATAATCTTGTCTGGTGTGAAATTCAATCATACTAGATAATCTGTGGATAAGAAATGAACACTATATTGGTAAATCTTTCTTGTGATGTAAGATAACATGTAGTCCCACTCTCAACTTCTAATCTATGATAATTAAATCATTGTTAATCTCTAAACTTAGACTTAGTAAGACCCATTTGTTTAGCCCATAAACATAAAATAAATCTGGAGAAATTAATGTTTTCTAAATTTACTAGCTAGCCTTTTTGTTTGGGAATTCCAATGAATTAGCTGAGAAATTGTACTGTGACGCAAAATTGTTTTTGTGAGTAGGCGACGTAAACGATTAGTTAAGAAGCGAAGATCTAAGAAGCAACCTTTTCGGTGTTTGATGCTAGTTCTAGCGATTTTAATCTGGTTTGGCTATAAAGAGGTAAAGAGCCAGTTTGAACACCCCCAAGCAATGTTGGTGTTGGGTGGCTCTGTAGAGCGCGAGAGATTTGCCGCTCAATTTGCTCGCCAGCACCCAAATCTAGCTATTTGGGTTTCTTCTGGCAGCCCAAAAGATTACGCTAAACGAGTGTTTGCCAAAGCTGGGATTGATCAGAGTCGTCTGCATCTAGACTATCGGGCATCAGACACTGTTACAAATTTTACAACACTGGTTGATGATTTCAAAGCTCGCGGCATCAAAAGCGTCTATCTAATTACTTCTAATTACCACATGCGTCGTGCTTGTGTCATCGGAGATATTGTGTTGGGGAGTCGGGGAATTGATTTCAAACCCGTTTCGGTTCCCTCCACTTTGCCACCTGAACCGATTCAAAAAGCTATCCGTGATGGGGTTAGAGCCTTACTTTGGGTAACAACTGGTCGTACAGGTGCTAATCTGCTGCGCGAATAAAGTTATTTAATCGCGTTCTAAGCCGCTGCTGACTCTTGTACCAGCACGTATGGCTGTACGATCAGGGCATTAAATCGTTTGGTGCGGTTGCCATTCCAATCTGCTAACTGAGTAGGTGAGGGTTTGGAGATCAATTGCTCACCAATCCAATGTTGTACAGAAGAAACATTGTCACTGGCGATCGCCACCCCAACATCCAGCAAGTCTAGCTGAGTTGCCACCACAACCACAGCACCCCGCTGTACGTGAGGAATAAGCCAGTCCCACTCTGCTTCATCCAAGTTTTCTGCAAGTTCCGCTCTTAAATCTGACATCGTGAAAAATTCAGTTTGATCGCATCTGATTCTAACGCCCTAGCCCGTACAGCGTATTAATGACCGTAGCACAATGCTGCGTCACGTTCTCCAGTTCCTGCCGCTTGGTAGAACTAGGGGCAGCAATCGGCTGACCAATTCTGACTGTAACTGAGACTAGATGAGGGATAGCAGAGCCTTTGGTTAAAATTCCCCAAGTCCCCCATAAACTTACTGGTAATAGCGGCGCTTTCGCTTTAGCAGCAATCAGCGCTGCCCCCAATTTAGGCTCTGTAATTCTGCCATCTGTTGTGCGAGTGCCTTGTAAGAACACGCCTGTAGCCCACCCAGCCTCAAGATACTGGAGCGCTGAACGGATAGCACTCCGGTCGGCACTTTCTCGACTTACAGGGTAAGCACCATACAATTGAATCGCCTGCTGTAGTATTGGGATGCGAAACAGTTCTTCCTTTGCCATATAAGCCACAGGTCGCCCTACACAACTAGAGAGAATTGGTGGATCGAAGTAACTAGCATGGTTACTAACAACCACTAGTGGTCCTTGCCGAGGCACATGTTCAGCACCATAAGTGCGACCCCGGAAGTAAATATGCAGCATAGGACTCACTACCGACCACTTAAATAGGTGGTAGAGCAATAGGCTAATTAATGGTTCGCGACTTCTGCCCACAATGTTAACCGAAATTCTTCATTCCCCCATAGCTATAGCTTGCTGTCCTTGCGGCGAGGTTGCATAGCCTAAGAAGGTTTGAACAGCTAGACTGGATGAGCGCTTGTATACATAATACAGGTTTTTTTGTTTTTCCTATTTCTCTAGCTTTCAGTACTACAGTTATGGAAAAAGCAAGAGAGCCTAACTGGGCAACTCCTCAACACCGCTGATATTTTCCAACACCAACTCAGGACAGGTGCGCCTAATTAAACCTGTAAGCACTGTGCCAGGACCAATTTCTACTACCCGCTCAATACCTTCTTGTTTCAATCGTTGGGAAGTCTCTCGCCACCGCACTGAACCAGTAATCTGACGGCTGAGGCGTGCCTTTAAAAGTGCCCCATCAGTTGCAGGGATTGGTTCTGTATTAGAAAGAACTGGCACCTGAGCTGTCTGAAACTGCACTGACTCCAGTAATTCCTGGAACTGGGCAGCGGCGGCTGCCATGTACGGAGAGTGAAACGCGCCTGATACATTCAAACGGATAGCACGTTTGGCTGTTACTTGGGATAGCATAGCCTCCACAGCAGCCGGAGTGCCAGAGATTACAACCTGAGCTGGGCTGTTATCATTAGCTAGCACCACATCAGGAGTCTGTTGGATTTGTGTTTGCAACTGGTCGCGATCAAAACCAATTAAAGCCGCCATCATCCCACCAGCAGCGCTATCCATCAATTCTGCCCGTCGCTTAATCAGGCGTAATCCAGATTGCCAGTCAAAAACTCCAGCCACATAAAGCGCAGCATATTCTCCCAAGCTATGACCAGCAACCAATTCAGGCTGCTCCCCCCGTTGCCGCACGAGATCTGCCAGAATGCTTTCCACAACATACATACTAGGCTGGGTATAGAGCGTGCGCGACACCAGCTCTGTCTCATCTTGGCAAACATCCGACACAGACCAGCCCAAAATTTCCTCAGCCTGTTCAAACTTTTCCTGAGCATAGCTCAGCTCCAACAAATCCACTCCCATGCCAACAAACTGAGAACCCTGCCCCGGAAATACCCAAGCCGTCCTACTCATAATCTACTCCCTTACTCCCCTACTCCCTGCGCGCAGCGCTTCACCTTCCCCACTGAAAAATAGCAGCTCCCCAGGTCAGACCAGCACCGAAGCCGGAGGCAGCAATAATATCATCTGATTGAATCCGACCTTGCCGCACAGCTTCATCAAGGGCGAGGGGGATGGAAGCAGCA
>JAFAVL010000616.1 GCA_019242465.1 Chroococcidiopsidaceae cyanobacterium CP_BM_RX_35
GAGCAGGCAGAAGATTATGTCATCGCCACGGGAGAAACGCACTCGGTGCGGGAATTTCTGGAGCTAGCATTTAGCTATGTAAATCTGGATTGGCAGGAGTATGTGGTGTTCGACCAGCGCTATCTGAGGCCATCTGAGGTGGAATTGATGCTGGGCGACCCCAGCAAGGCAAAGCAGCAATTAGGCTGGGCACCAACAGTCACATTTGCTGAGCTGGTGGCGTTGATGGTAGAGGCTGCCTTAAAAGCGTTGGGGCAGACATCTATGAAGGAAAATGGGGTGCAATCGATTCAGGATACCGCTATGGTTCGTCGCCATCTAACCAGTCTCTACTCCTAAATACTATTTTTGACGGTGGTAGCCAACTATTAACTCACTTTAAGATGGAAGATGAAAAACATAGAGCTCAAAAACAAACGAATTCTTGTGACTGGCGGAGCTGGATTTTTGGGTCGTCAGGTGATCTCGCAACTGTGTCAGGCTGGGGCCGATAGGCTGAAAATTAGCGTGCCCCGATCGCGTGAGTGTGATTTGCGTCGGCTAGAGAATTGTCAGCGGGCAGTCCATCAGCAAGACATCATCATTCATCTAGCTGCTCACGTTGGTGGAATCGGTTTGAATCGCGAGAAGCCAGCCGAGTTATTCTACGATAACTTAATGATGGGCGCTCAATTGATTCAGTCGGCATACGAGGCTGGAGTGGAGAAATTCGTCTGTGTTGGTACAATCTGTGCCTATCCCAAGTTCACGCCAGTGCCTTTCAAGGAAGATGACCTATGGAATGGCTATCCTGAAGAAACCAATGCTCCTTATGGCATCGCCAAAAAAGCGCTTTTAGTTCAACTCCAGGCTTACCGACAGCAGTACGGCTTCAATGGTATCTACCTACTGCCAGTAAATTTATATGGTCCTGAAGACAACTTTGATCCTAAGAGTTCTCATGTAATTCCAGCGCTAATCCGTAAAGTCTATGAAGCTCATCTAAGAGGGGAAAAGGAAGTTAGGGTTTGGGGCGATGGCACTCCCACTCGCGAGTTTATCTACTCAGAAGATGTGGCACGGGGCGTTGTTATGGCAACCCAGTTCTACAATGCCCCTGGACCTATTAACGTGGGAACAGGTGAGGAGATTTCTATTCGCAAGCTGACTGAGCTGATTTGTGAGCTGATGGATTTTAAGGGCAAGATTGTGTGGGAAACCAACAAGCCCAACGGCCAGCCGCGCCGCTGTTTGGACACGGAACAGGCAAAACAAGCCTTTGGCTTCAAGGCGCACATGGATTTCAAGCAAGGGCTAAAAAATACTATCAATTGGTATGTGCAACATGCTCTTATAGCTAGCAAACCATTACATGAACTGAGCGTTGGGAGTTTGTCTAGATAATATCAAATTATCCAATGTGAGTGCATCAGCAGTACAAACTCGGTTCAAACCTGTAAGAACGGTTATCACTAGGGTGAAAACACTATAAGTATAAGCACAGTCCAATACCGTGAAAAGTCCTCAAAGGAAGGGTCTAGCTACGGTGACCGACTGTGCGTTTAATTAATTTCCGGAATAATACCGTCTTGAAAAATCTTGTACTACTTATCATTAAAAATGATTGAGATGTCAATCAAATTAATTAACTTAAAAATAGTTACTACGATTGCTAGAGCCTTTGAACACCATCGGAAAAACTTACAATAACTTTATGTTTATCAGGTAGTAATACCGTGGAATTACTGATACCATGATACCTATTAGAAGGGGGATGTACTCCTCATTACTCACTTCATATTACGAGTCATGGACTTTCAAGAAAAGATTGAAATTACAGATGCATTGTCGATTTTGAATAATCAGTTTGAATTTTCGCTTGCGTGTGGAAATGAGATAAATTCAGAGGTCAGAACTTTAGAAGTAGTCAATCCTTATATTAATGTGCTTAGCTCTCCAATAACTGCTTTACCCTTCAGTACTCAAATAGCAACGATATTGAAATGGGCCGTCAATCGCGAAAGTAAAGTAGTTTGCGTAGCCAACGTTCACATGGTAATGGAGGCTTATTGGCGTCCAGAGCTATCCTCGGTTTTAAAAAGTGCCTCTCTTGTTACTCCTGACGGCATGCCATTAGTTTGGATGATGAAATTGATGGGAGCGCGTAAGCAAAACCGTGTTGCTGGGATGGATATTATTTTGTCTTTGTGTCGATTAGCTCCATTACAAAATACTAAGGTTTTTTTCCTAGGGTCTCAGCAAACAATTCTTGAGATCATGAAAAAAAAGTTGGAACAGGAATTTCCTACTCTTGACATTGCAGGGATGGAGCCGCTTCCCTTCCGTCTGCTAACACCAGCAGAAGACGATGCGATCATTCAAAAGATTAATAGAAGCGGAAGTGCAATAGTGTTCGTATCACTCGGTTGCCCTAAACAAGAGTATTGGATGGATCAACATCGGGACAAAATCCAGGCGGTTATGATTGGAGTGGGAGGAGCATTCCCTGTCTTTGCAGGAGTTCACAAATGGGCACCTTTGTGGGTCCGTAATTTAGGATTAGAATGGTGTTATAGGCTTATTCAAGAACCTCGAAGACTTTGGAGCCGATACTTGAAGACTATTCCACCTTTTATCTGGCTAGC
>JAFAVL010000825.1 GCA_019242465.1 Chroococcidiopsidaceae cyanobacterium CP_BM_RX_35
TGACGAATCCAGTGGTAGGCGTAGGTGCTGAAGCGGTAACCTTGGGTGGGGTCAAACTTCTCTACCGCCTGCTCCAAACCTATGGTGCCTTCCTGCACCAAATCCAACAATTCTAAGCCGCGATTTTGATATTTTTTTGCTACCGATACCACCAAGCGGAGGTTTGCCTTGAGCATATGTTCTTTAGCGCAGCTGCCTTCGGACTGAATTTGCTCGAGTTCCTCCACCGTTAAACCAGCAATCTCGGCCCAGCGTTGTTTGCCCCTGCTCAAGATGGACTGGAGTTCTCCTACAGAAATCCTGGCGTTATCAGCCCATCGTTTGAGCGAAGGTCGATGCCCTAATTGCGAAACTAGACGCTCTTGAATTTTTATTAACTGGATATAAGTCTGAATAGCCTCATCCGAGACGTGAACCGTGCTAGATAATAGTGAGTCCATTCGCAGGTAGCGCTGCACTTTCTGGGCTTCTGAAACCTCCTCGTCTTGCCCGAGTAAATTTACTCGACCGATCTCCTGTAGGTATAAACGGACTAAATCAGTCGTGCGAAGATTAGGACCCTGCTTCAAGCTGGTAGTGCTGACAGAATCTACCTCTAGAGTAAGTGATTCATCTCCCAACCTTTCCCCTTCACCTGGAGTGTTTTCCATCTGACAGTTTTCCCTTGTTTGCTAGTCTCCACAGGGAGCAGATAATCTCAGCTATTTCGCCTGGTTCCAGATCATCTGCAGGTGTGCGAGCGTTAGCTTTCCTTTTTCATACTTTCGTAAATGCTTTGTTTTCAAAGCTACAGCTTTTGTATTTGCTATTTCAACGTACAGGTAGGGTCTAATATTCGCCCTGCCTGCACGTTTTTTAAGCACTTAGCTCAATCAAGTGGCGCAAACGCGATCGCTCTCAAGTCAGACTCAAACACGGTCGTTTGGTAACCGACCAGTCCTGTCTTCAATTGTCTGACCTCCAGCATCAATATCCAGCTCTTCACGACGAATCGTGTCTTGAACTTCAACTGTCTCATGTTCTACCACTTTATTGACTCTGATTTCCTCACGCACAAAGGCTTCTTTATGAATGTCTGCGGACTCTTCGTAAACTTCCATGTGCGCCACTTCACCTTCACGGAAGTCAACAGTGCCAGGAGCAACTACTTTTCCAGCATCGGCTGGAGTTATTCGCTCAATCACAATTCGCTCTTTTTCGATTGGCACTGAAACTCGTTTCATTTCAGTTTCAACATGCTTGCCCACCACGACATCCCCTGTCTTTCTACGGGCTTTGTCGGCGAGCAGTCGCTCTTGGTAGAGTTTGATAGTTTGGTGATCCCGATCGTTCAGCTCATACAGTGATGGCTCTTGATGATAGGCGTAAGTATCGCGATTGGCAATAGGATTGGTGGGCTCTGGTGTAGCACCTGTTGAAGAAGCTGTAGGTACTGCACCCAGAGGTGCTGATGGATTGAGGGAGGCTGTGGCAGCCGGATTGCGATAGACTTCCCGTACTTGCTCTTCATGAGCATAATCAACAGCCCTGTTCTCATTGAACTCGGGCAAAGCCTCCACTTGTGCCTTGGTCAAACTGACAAAGACTTGCTGCTCACCGTGGTTGTGCTGGGCACGACCTATTGGTAGTAAGACTCGCTTACCAAACACCCAGAAGCCCAGATCAATGATCAGATATCGGAAATGTCCGGCTTCATCAACAAGTACATCGCTGATTGTGCCAATTTTGTCATTCGTGTCCGTTGAATATACATCCAACCCTTTAAGGTCATCGTCCCCTAGAGTTTCGCGGTAGTGTGGGGCAAATTCATCAATTTTTAGAAGTGGCATGCTCTATCCTCAAGGTTTGTGATTTTCTACTGTGTGCTTACGCGGATTAGCGCTTTGGTTTGTCTCTGAGTCAATTACTTAAAGAGAGTGTCTGAAAAGCCTCCATTGCTACTTCCTGAGGGGAAGCTTTGTGCCTCTTCGCACGCAAAAGACTGCTTTGCCAGAAGAGTTTCACATCTTAGTATTAGGCATTTTTGCTTCTTCAGACATCTTTGTAAGACTTTTCTGACTGTTAAGAGTAAAAGAAGAAAGTAAGAAACTGATAAGGATATAAAATCTTTTTTACTGCTGAGGCCGTATAGGCGCTGGTTGTCAGGCTGATGTCGCTATAAAGCATCATCTTTTCTACGTCTGGCAAAACGCACTAAACACAGACTGTGTACCGTTAACTTCTCACCTTTGTCTTCTGAAAAGAAAAAGGGGGCAACAACCGTAATCATCAACGATGGTCTTCGGAAAACTCTAAAAAGAGTGTAGTGATCGCACCCATCACCCTTGAAGTAGTTGCAGGAGAATCAATACAGTAAGAAGTCCGAATGTGAAAAGAAACCCGATTTCCGACTTCTTAATGTTCCCCTCCTTCCCATCAGGAATCGTTTCTATGAAGACGGAAGTCAGTTCACAATCGGCTTACAGCAATTTTATTGAACAGGTCAAATCCTCACAAGTTCAACAGGTTATAATCAAGCCCGATCGCCTTGAATACACTCTCAAACCAGAATTTGGCAGCCAGCGCTACTATACCAAATCTTCTGGACAAACGGATGACCTACATAGCCTGTTGCAGAGCCATAACGTAGAATTCATCACCCTTCCCGATAACTCCGTGACCACTGGAGGCATCATGAGCTTGCTCCTTTCTGCCGGGATGCTTGTGGGCACTTTCGTATGGCTGTTGAAATTCAGCAAAGCAGGTGGTATGGACGTTGGTATAGGCATGGGCAAAAGTAAGGCAAGGACCTATAGCAAAGGCAAATCCAAAATTACCTTTGCCGATGTTGCAGGCGTGGATGAGTCCAAGCAGGAACTTCAAGAGGTTGTTGACTTTCTGTCCAATGGAGAAAAGTACCACAAAATAGGTGCGAGAATTCCCAAAGGCATCCTGCTTGTTGGTCCGCCTGGAACTGGTAAAACCCTCTTGGCCAAGGCCATTGCTGGCGAGGCAGGTGTCCCTTTCTTGAGTATGTCCGGCTCAGAATTCGTTGAACTTTATGTAGGCGTGGGCGCATCACGAGTGCGTGATTTGTTCAATCGGGCCAAACGCCAAGCCCCTTGCATTATCTTTATTGATGAACTAGATGCGATCGGCAAAACTCGCGGCAACAATCCCAATGCCGGCAATGATGAACGGGAACAAACCTTGAACCAATTGCTAACGGAAATGGATGGCTTTGATGGCAATGATGGCGTTATCGTTGTTGCCGCAACCAATCGCCCCGAAATTCTTGACTCCGCCCTGCGTCGCCCTGGCCGCTTTGATCGCCAAGTCTTAGTTGATCGCCCAGACAAAAGCGGCAGAGCAGAAATCTTGCAGGTACATGCTCGTCCAGTAACCCTCGACAAGGATGTAGACTTGGACGCCATCGCTACCCAAACTGCTGGTTTTGCAGGCGCAGATTTAGCCAACCTTGTCAATGAAGCAGCACTCATGGCTGCGCGCAACAATCGCCAAGCGGTTCTTATGGCGGATTTTAATGAAGCAATCGAACGGGTGATTGCGGGGTTAGAGAAGCGATCGCGGGTTCTCACCCCCATCGAACGGCAAACGGTGGCTTATCATGAGGTCGGTCATGCCCTCGTCGGCGCACTCATGCCCGGTGGTGGCAAGGTCTCAAAAATCTCTATTGTGCCTCGCGGATTAGGGGCGTTGGGCTATACTCTGCAAATGCCAGAG
>JAFAVL010000061.1 GCA_019242465.1 Chroococcidiopsidaceae cyanobacterium CP_BM_RX_35
AGTCAGGGGCCACAAGGGCTCTGCTGGTTGCAGTTCAGGAGAATATGGTGGCAGTGGCATCAGGTGTAACCCCTCTGGTACCTGCACCTGCTTACTCATGTGCCACCCCGCTTGGTCGATGACCAGGAGGACATGCTTGCGTTTGCCAATGCCAAAATGTTGAGCGAAGTCACCTAAGACTCGATTAAACAGGTCAGTGCGGACAAATGGCAGAATCCACCAGTAAGTCTTTCCGGTTTGCGGTTGGACAAACCCATACAGCCACAACCACTCATAGCGCCAGTTCACCTCAGCTATCGGTGTTGTCCACTCATCCACCCATACGCGTCTGGTCACTGGTTTGAGCCCTAGGCGATGTTCATCAACCGCCCAGACTTCGACGTCGGCGTCGGGGTACTCGGTCTGAAGTCGAGTCGTCTCCTGCTGCAGTTTTTTTTTCCAGGCTTCTTGCTCCTCAGGCTCTGACTGATGATGCTCTGGTCGGGGAACACTTAAGCGCAACCGCAAGCCCTTAAGATACTCCCACCCTCGCTGGGGGGCAACCGGCTGTCCCAGTAAGTTGCTCATCCATACAGCTACTTTAGGACCTGTCCATAACCCTCCATCAGTTGGTGGTGACTGTAGGGCTTGCCACAATTGGGCTTGCTGCACATCGTTCAGCAATGGCTTCGCCCCAGGATTTTCCTGTCTCAGAGCTTTCAAGCTGTCTGGTCCCATGTGGTTGTAGCTCTTGACCAACTCGTAAATCCAACTCACACCATAACCTGTCACCTCTGCTACTTCTGCCGTGGTTTTGCCCTTAACTAGTAGCCAAATCGTTTGGTAGTGAGTGCGTTCGGTAGCGTCTTTTGCTTGGCGATAGCCAGTTTCTAGTTCCTCTTGGCTCAAATGAGGATGGATATTGATGCGTCGGGGCATGTTAGCAGGAATCAGTACACATCTCAATTTTAGCTTGTGCAACTAACCGGATTTGATATGACGTACCCGGATGACCATTACAACGCTGTGCAATCCCGCCCAATCGGCTAGGTGATGCAAAGGTGGCAATTGAGAGACTGGAACACTCCAAAATTGCCGTTGCTCAAGCCGATGATGCCCCGTTTCTACCCGTTCGTCATAGCTGACCTCAATACCGTTAAAGCCTTGCGCTTGTGCTTGCTCAAACCAGTCTTTGACCTGTTGCTGTAGGGTGGGATGGTTGGCTTTGAGCGCTAAGATGTAATCGGCTTTGCCGGAGTGAATCTGCTTGGCAATCGCCGTTTGAGTTCCCATCGCATCAATCGTGATGATACATCCCGCCAAGTCAAGCAACTCTAACAGGGCTGGAATAGCAGTAATTTCATTGGATTTCTCGGTAACTTTTACTTGTCCTAGTACTAACCGATGCTCACAAGACCTGCGCACTGACCACATGCAGAGCCGATTGCTTCTGCTCCCGGTCATAGGAGCCTTTGAGCGACTTACCATCAATCGGAATCACTTGTACTCCAACCGTTGCCACCAACGCTTGTATCCAACCTCGGAAACACTGCTCAAATTGCTCTGGGTTAATGCGTTCAAACACACATCGAAATGTATCTGGGCAAGGAATACCGTTGGTCAGGGCAAGAAACTGTTTCAACCACTCCTGTTTGCTTAGGGCATAGGTTTCCATGTCTTCCCACCCCTTGCCTCCCGCAATCACACACAGAATTCTGATGCTAAGGATATCCACCAACAAATGGGCGCGACTGCTTTCTACGCACGGATTGTCTAGCTCACTGAAGTAGGCTTGCCTCTGCTCGACCAAGGTACTAGCTTTGGCTGCCTTTAGGGCTGAGGGGCGTTGTTTTGCTGAGGGGGAATCACAGCCTGTTGACATGGAATTGTCTCCCATCTAAAATTGCTCCTCACCCTATCGCATTATCTAACACAATTTGGTGACAACTTTAGATGCGCTTACCCTGCCCCGGAATGCCCTTTTTTGTTAGAGCAGGTCTTGGATTTGGAATTTTTGCTGTGACAGTTTCAAAGAGACTTCTGGCATACTATAAACCCGTTGGCTGGTATTACAAAATGAATCCGACCATGCCAGGAAGGGATACTTGCTCCAGAGTTACCAACATTGTCCCCTCCGTACAGATCAGAATCACTGTTAAATATTTCTCTCCAGTTCCCGTCTCCTAATTGAGAAGATTCAATGGTGTATCCCGATGCAAAGGGGTGGTTATTCAAACTCGCTACAATCAACAGCTCCTCAGTTGCATCCCAACGTCTGAAGGCAATTACCCGGTCGGCATCATGAATATAAATAATGTCTATATCATGAGATCTCAGTCCTGAATGGCTGAGCCGAAACCGGATCAGGTCTTGGTAGAACCTGAACAGTCGCTGACCGTTGTTGTGTCGCTCACCTATCAGATCCTCCTTATTTTGGAAGAAGTCCTGATACCTGTAAGGTTTTTGAGCACCGATCTCCTCGCCCATGAGGAACATGGGAGTGCCAGGCGATAAAATTGCCATGCCGAAAGCGAAGTGGCAACGAGCCTCGGCAAAGCGACGGGTTTCACCAATCAGCGGCGCTGAGTTCACTGCTGCAACGATTGTTCGTCTAGAGTAAATCCTGTTTCCTCCGTCTTCGTAATATGAGTTGCCCGCCTCATCATGGCATTCGTGATACACAACCTTTTTATGCCCTGACCACCCGAGTGCCCCAGCAAAGTAGTTGATAGCAAGGGGTTGGTCTTGTCCGTATCCAGCAGTTGGGATTAATCTGGCATAATCTTGTCCCCTTCGCGTATCACCAACTAAATGGTGGTAGAAGTTCGCGTACCAAACCGCGTCAAACCCCAACCCACCCGTGTCGGGGGACTCGGTCACCTGATACCAATCAGAATGGTCCTCCGCTATTAGCATCACAGATGGTCGAATCAGCTTTAGAGTCCGAGTCCATTCCCTAAGAAATTTAATACCAAAAATGTTGGCGTTGGGTACTGGCGCACCGTTAGCGTGAAGCACGTTGTACTGATGGATTGAAGTCGTCTGATCGACTCGAAAGCCGTCGATGTGAAAATCTTCCATTAGAGCAGCGGCACTGCTAATAAACATCTTCCGCACCATCTCCTCATAGAAGCGAGGGGCGAAACCTGTGGATAGATTGTCAAGATACCCCCCATCTGGTTGTGGGTAATTGGCAGGGCTTCCCTCGTACCAGTAATAGATATTCTGTTCTGGAGTATCAGCGTCGTAGAACCATTCAGCCCGCTCTGCATCGGGATCGTAATGGTTATATACAACATCCAAGATCACCGCGATGCCGCGACGGTGGCACTCCCGCACAAAATGCTTTAGTTGATCCCGACCGCCAGCGCTGTACTCAAGAGCAAAGTAGTGGGATGTTTCATACCCCCAATTTTCATCGTCCCTAAATTCTGATATTGGCAATAGTTCGACCGCATTAACTCCGAGGTTGATTAAATAGCTGTCAAGCAGTTGCAGCGCATCAGCAAAAGTTCCAGGTCCATTGTTGCCGTACCCAAGAGCCCCGACATGGAGTTCATAGATGATGAGATCTTCAACCCGATTAGGAATAGGTCTACCAAGTGTGAATTCGCTGTTCCAAAACTCTGCTGCTGGTATAAACTCGTGCTCTGGCCAGATATCCTCCTGAAAATTTCTAGCCACCTGTTCTTGATCGATGACCACAGAGCAGCTGACTGAGCCGTCAAGATCCGTGTAAGGACCAGAGTAATGCGCTCCACGAGGGTTCGTTCTACCCTTGCCGTTCTGACATCGAGAATATAGATCTGTTCGATAGGCAACCTGTCCATTGGCCTTCGTAATTCTGTACATGTAGGAACTATGGTCAAATTTAGAGAAATCTGCCAGAGTTGAAGAGATTGCCAAATCTGTCTGCCAAATCCCATCCTGCTGGCGGAACAGAGGAAGCGGTGGACGGGAGGTATCGATTCCAGAGCCATTTTCAGCAATGTAGCCGTTGTGTTGTTGTCCGAATACGACTTCCACATTTTCGGCGTTCGGTGCCCAGACTGTGAACCGAATCCCAGGTTGTTGTGTGCCAGGGCGATAGTATTTTTGAGCCCCTAGTCGTCGGCAATGTGTTAGATAATATCTCTCATCTTGAGGTTGAGTTCCACTTTGAGTCTGCAAATGAAAACTGCGATAACGTTCATTCGAGTCACGGTCATTGATCTCAGTTGGGAGACCCCAAAGGTTATTACCTGCTGGACCATCTAAGATTACGCCCCACCGAAATAGCCAACCAACTTGAGAGTCATCCAACTCAACTGTTGCGGTGAAGCACAGACAAGCATCTTCACCGCTTGTCTGCTGCATCGGGATGGATGTCCACTGGTTAGAGTAGTGACCATTTTGATCCCAACTTCCAGTTAAGCGGGCATTGCGAAAAATGTCTGTTCTCAATCCTGTGAGATATGTAAACTGGATAGGAATCGTAGGCATGATGGAATCCTTAGGTTACGCGTAATTTGGTATTTGCAAAAAGGTTAAGGGACATGAGCAGGCTGAGTACTCCGACTTGCTAAATCCGCTTCCAAAGTTGGTGGATGATCCTGATCGACGTATCCCTGGCTGATTTCCACGATATTGCCATTGGGATCGCTTAGCCAGACTGAACGCCATCCTGGAATGAAATCATCAAAACTCAGTGGTCCTAATGTAATCTTTGCATCATTGCCCATCTCCGCCAGCTTAGCGTCAACGTTATCGACCTGGAAAGCGAGGTGTCGCCAGGCGGGGTACTGTGGTCCATCCCTATCGATTGTTGGGATAGGGGATTGTCCTTGCGCCTGGAATAGTTCAAGATACATGTTGCCCAACTTAAGATAGACAACCTGCTCTTTGCCCAGTGGTACGACCCGCGATCGCTTAAAGTCGAAATACTTGGTATAAAATTTTTCGGTTGCAATCGGATCTTGGCAA
>JAFAVL010000068.1 GCA_019242465.1 Chroococcidiopsidaceae cyanobacterium CP_BM_RX_35
ATTTCCTTTGAGGAGATGGTGCGACATCAGCAAGCTGTAGCCGACATTATCCGTCGCGCCCCTGGTGTGGAAAGTCTGATCTCAAATGTCGGTGCTTCCGGTCCGAACGCGGCGCTCAACTCTGGCAGGATTTTCCTGCGGTTAAAGCCGCCTTCCCAACGCCGCTTGAGTTCCGACCAGATTATTCAACACCTGCGCCCGAAACTGGCGCAGGTGCCTGGTATTCAGACTTTCCTACAGTCCCCGCCGGCCATTCCTATTGGGGGTCAGCAGACAAATGGCATATATCAGTTTACTTTGCAGAGTACAGATACTCAGCAGCTGTACCAGTATGTTCCCCAACTTACAGCTAAGATGAAGAGCTTGTCAGGGCTTCAGGATGTCAACACCGACCTGCAACTGAATAGCCTGCAACTACAGGTGGAGATTGACCGGAAGAAAGCTTCTGCTCTCGGCATCACGGCAGCGCAGATTGAAAACACTCTAGCGCTAGCTTACGGTTCTAGCCAGATTTCTCTGATTTATGCGCCCAACGACCAGTTCTATGTCATCTTGGAACTTTTGCCGCAATATCAGCGCGACCCACAAGCCCTGTCGCTGCTATACATCAGTTCCAGTAACGGTCAAGAGGTGCCCTTAAGCACTTTCGTGAAATTCACTTCACACGTTGGATCTCTGACGGTTAATCACGTAGGTCAATTGCCCTCTGCGACGATCTCCTTCAACCTGGCGCCAGGCACATCTTTGAGTCAGGCTACTCAAGCCATAACCCAACTGACAAGCGCTGCTAATTTGCCGACGAGCATTACCACTAGCTTTCAGGGATCGGCTCAGGCGTTTAAATCCTCTCTGCAAGGTCTAGGATTGCTGTTGGTTGTGGCAATTTTGGTGATTTATCTGGTGCTTGGTATTCTGTATGAGAATTTTATTCACCCTCTGACGATTCTGTCGGGGCTCCCTTCTGCTGGGTTTGGGGCGTTGTTGACTTTGCTAGTCTTCCATATGGAGCTGGATGTTTACTCATTTATCGGCATCATTCTGCTGGTAGGCATCGTCAAGAAAAACGGCATCATGATGGTTGACTTTGCGATTGAAGCTGAGAGGAAAGAAGGCAAAAGACCTTTCGACGCTATCTATGAAGCCTGCGTCATCCGGTTCCGTCCCATTATGATGACCACCATGGCTGCTTTAATGGGTACTTTGCCGATTGCGCTCGGTGTCGGTGCTGGCTCGGAATCTCGTCGTCCCTTGGGTGTGGCAGTGGTCGGCGGACTGTTATTTTCTCAACTATTAACCCTCTACATTACCCCCGTGTTTTATACCTACATGGAAGCTTTCCGAGAACAGCTGAGCAAACGGCGATTTAATCGCACCTTGGTTGAGGCTAATCTAAAGTAGTAGCATCATTTTTGGCTCTTCTAAAATCCTGCCCAATCCCGCACAACTAATAGCTTAAACTGGGCGGTATCTGAGAGAGGAGCATTGAGATTGCTAAAATATTGCTGCGCCCAAGTTCGTAGATCTTGAATTGCACGGGGAAAAATATCATCTGGAACTTGCCAGCAGCGACTATAGAGCTTATTTTCAAAGCGAGTGAGCAATTCAGCAATGGTCAAATCTGATTTCCACCGGGCGGCAACGATGGTATCTAATTTTGCGCCTTGAGCAGTCAGTTCAGCAACCACTTCGTCTGCTTTAGCACCGTAGGTTTTCAACTCGTAACCGTAATTTGCCAGAATGGCTTTCCATTGCTGATTCACCTCAGCGCGTTTCTGTGCCACATCTTCTTCACAAGGCTCAACATTGATGCTGCCGTGACTGAAGAGGTAAACACCACCGGGTTTGAGCACCCGTCGAATTGCAGCCAACGCTTGCCGCCAGTCAGGTATCAGATGGAGTACATGGACCGCTAAAACTACATCGAATGAAGCATTCTCAAAGGGGAGATCAGTTGCATCAGCATTCAGTAGCACCAGTCGATGAGATTTACCTGCCAACTTCTGGCGCAGTTCATTCAACATGTTTTCAGAAATGTCTACTCCCGTATAGGCAAAGCCTCGCTCCACAATGGGGAGGGCAATTCTGCCCGTGCCCACTCCGACTTCGAGAAACCGAGTTTCGGGTGTGGCAGCGACGATTTCTAGAATGGCGTTAGTTACCTGTTGGGAAACTTCAAGAGGTAATCCGCGCGTGGCATCGTAGTAGTTAGAAGCGCGCTCGAATGAAACACTGGTAGCCATAATTTTTCTTGTTCCCTAACTAGGAATAAAGAAATAAGCTGTCATGCTGAAGGCAATTAAAATCCCAAATGGGAGCGTAATAAATTTATCTGATTTGTAGTTTGCGTTTGAAAACTCAAAACTTAATGAGAATGCACAACAACAAACTGGGAATTTGAGCGTCTTAATTCTCATTAAAATGGCACTTCAATGTAGTATAAGTCATATAAATCTGTTATGCTCCCATGTCTACTCAAGGTGGCTGAACTCAATGGTCAGTGGCAGCAGTTCAGTTATGGTTCTCGACCCCCGCTACCTGACAAACGCAAAAATTACAGTAGGAGTGAGTCTAAATTCACCCACTGATAAAATTCGAGCGTTTCTGGAGCGCAGCTATGGCAGCTTTTACAGACTTTTCCGTCTTCTCGCTGCACACGACCTTTACGGATCAGTCGGTTCAACATATCTCGTAACGGAGCAGCCTCCATCCGAAAATGCAGTTGCAGTTCTGACATGGATACTTTCTGGCGATCGCTGAGGTACTGCTGCAATTCACTCAAAATCATTGGAGTTCTCCTGCTAACCTGCTTTCACACTTGCCCGTCTGCGGCGAATATCAGGGCTTGCCAACTTCAAACCGAAAAGTGTTGCTGCTAAAACACCTGCTAGCACGACGAGCCAAGCAAGTGATGATATTGGGTGTTGGGCAAATGTTGCCATCTGGTAATAGCCGACTGCAACCCAATATGCCATTCCAGTGGTCCAACAGCCAATGAACACCGTCCAACCCAGGTTGGTTTCGCGGTAAACTGCTGCCGTTGCCGATACGCAAGGAAAATAGAGCAAAACAAACAGCAGATAGGCGAATGCAGCTGTCCGAGTGCCAAAGCGCTGGGACATTTGCCCAAAAGTACTGACGGACACACCCTGGGCTTCTGCCAACTGAGCTGCGCTTTTATTAGCGACATTGGTTACGCTCAGACCTAGGGGGTCGAGTAGTTTTGACGGCAGTGCCCCTAGGTCAGTGGGTATACTGGTAAACGCTTTGCCAATGCCACCCCAAAAACTGTAGGGCTCTTCTGGCTTTGCCGCGGTATCTGCTTTTTCTTGTGCCAATTGCCCGTAGAGAGAGTTCAGCGTTCCTACCATCACTTCCTTGGCAAAGATCCCAGACGTCAGCCCCACAGTAGCGGGCCAGTTCTCCTGCGTTATACCCATTGGGGTGAAAATCGGTGTCACAGTGCGGCTCATGGCGCTGAGAATGGAATCAGTGCTGTTTTGTTTGCCAAAGGAGCCGTCGGTTCCTACAGAATTCAAAAAGCCTAGGATGACCACCATGATGACGATCGCTCGCCCTGCTTTTGTGATAAAGGCTTTCGTCCGTTCCCAGGCCCGGAGTAGGACGCTCCTAAGCCTAGGGATGTGGTACGGCGGCAACTCCATCACAAAGGGCGCGACTTCTCCAGGTAGGATCGTATTTTTCAGCACCAGTCCGGTGAAGATGGCAGCCAAGATGCCCAGCAGATACAACCCCATTACCATGTTTTGCCCACCCACTTGGAAGAACGCCGCGCAGAACAAAGCATACACCGTAAGGCGAGCACTACAGGACATAAACGGATTCATCATGATTGTCATGAAGCGATCACGCTTATTCTCCAGCGTCCGGGTCGCCATTACCCCAGGGATATTGCAGCCAAAACCCACTAGCATCGGCACAAAGGATTTTCCTGGTAGACCGACAAATCGCATCAGCCGATCCATGACAAACGCCGCCCGCGCCATATAGCCCGAATCTTCCAATGCCGACAGGAAAATAAACAGCATGGCAATTTGGGGAATAAACGTGGCAGTGGTGCGAATCCCGTCACCAACCCCATTTGCCAGTAACCCAACCAGCCAGCCCGGTGCCTTTAGCCCTGCTAGTAGATGTGCCACTCCGTCTACAAAAATGGTGGCGAAACCAATGTCAAAGAAATCAATAAATGCACCGCCCACATTAATCGCAACGGTGAACATGAGATACATCACCATCAGGAAAATGGGAATTCCCCACCAGCGACTTAAAACGACTTGATCAATCTTGTCGGATAAGTTTGCTTTGACCTGTCGGTTCGATTCAGCAACTCCCTGAGTTAGATGATGGATGAAGTCATAACGACTGTCTGCCACGATTAAATCAACATCCTCCTCCAACTCGGCTTGGATGTACTGCCGCTGGACTACCACCTGTTGTGTCACTTCAGCAATTTGTAGTTCTGGGGCACTGCCTGTTTCATCGCTTAAGAGTTTCAACGTCGTCCAGCGGGGATTGATTGACCGGGTTAAGTTCGTTTGCTCCAGAACCGGAATCAGAGTTGTAATGGCTTCCTCAATTGCGGCAGGATAAGTCACATGGGCGGTTGGCACCACTGGATCGTCTAGCCTAGCGCTAATACAGGTCTTTAACTTAGGTACCCCCTGTCCTGAAACAGCACTTATGGGAATAACTGGACAGCCCAGTCGTTCTGCCAACGCAGTGGAATCGATCCGAATATCACGCTCCTTTGCCACATCCATCATGTTGAGCGCAATGAGCAGCGGTACCCCAATCTCCAGGATTTGGGTGGTGAGATACAGGTTGCGCTCTAGATTAGTGGCATCTACAATGTTGACAATAATATTGGCTTCGCTAGACAGCAAATAATCCCGCGCTACCAGTTCATCCAGTCCCGTCGCAGCATCTTCCGCATCCAGCGAATAGACCCCAGGCAGATCAACTACGACAATTTCTTTGCCTTGATAGCGATAATTACCTGCTTTGCGCTCAACGGTAACACCAGGCCAGTTACCCACCCGCTGGTTTGCTCCTGTCAGCGCATTAAATAGGGTTGTCTTACCGCAGTTGGGATTGCCTACCAGTCCAATTGTTGGTTTAGGCATGATTTCCTCCCTCAGTCGTCAAAGCGACCAGCAAAGCATCGGCCTCGTCTTTTCGTAGACTTAGGCAAAATCCCCGCACTTTGACTTCTATAGGATCCCCTAATGGGGCATGGCGAGTAACAGTGAACTCGGTTCCTGGAGTTAAACCCATTGCCAACAGTTTTCGTTTGTATGACCGCGCAGTGGCTTCATAGCCAGCAACACAGGCAGTGCTGCCGACTGCCAAATCTCGCAAGCGGAGCACAGGAGTGGGACTCATCATACTTATGTAGCTTCTTTCTGAATTTGTGTGCTTTGTGATGGTGATTTCGGAAGCAAAATCAGCCTGGATCACCTGAATATTGCCTGCCATATCAGCTCCTAAACCGAGCCGCTGATCTTGCATCGCCACGACCACCGCACCCCCGGCGGTTCGACCGATTACGGTCAGTTCGGCACCAAGAATTAACCCCATTCCTCTAAGGCGGTTGTTTGCCCCGTCACAGCACAGTTCTACGATTCGGACGCGAGCGCCTGCTTTCGTCATTGTCAGGGGAACTATCGATGTCTCTAGCATTGTTGCAATTCTGCTTCATTGGTGTTTCTTAGCAGGTGAGCCACGAACTTGGTGATCAAGACAAACTTTTTCCGAGCCGGGCTTTTGAGATTTTGCATCCATTGATTGGTCAGAGCGTCTCTGCTATTCAACAGTTGAAAATCTTTATCATTTAGACTAAGTGAATCACTGGCGAAAGTCAAATCATAATCATCTTCAGCAAAAAAACTGTGTTAGGGGCTTCTGAATGCAAGATTATGGAGGCTGAAATAGCCCTGCCCCAGAGATTACAGATGAATATGATTGCTGTCTCAAGCTTGCTCAAACTAACTCAACAAGTGAAGCCGTAGTTGCTTTACTTGGGCTGCAATCACCCTGCCTGGAGCAATTTATTGAGCTTTCCTTAAAATTAGTTATAGTTTTATTGCCAAGTCTTTGTATTATAAGTGAGAAGTATTATCAATTTAATCTACTTGGTTATGCTGCTTAAATGGATAAAGTCGAGCTCAGAGTGTTACCTGGATTTGCTCCACGCCTTATCCAGCTAATAATTTTCGCGTTCTACCCCATTGACAACAGGCATAATGTTAGAGCCAGAGAAGGCATTAGTGCCACCAAGGAAATTGAAATCACTAATTCTGAGATTGACAGAACCTAGCCCCAACACAGGATTGAAGCGCAGGATAATCCCGTAGGTACGGCGGCTATAATCCACAAAGTAGTCAGTGCTGATTTCACTACCTGTACCTAAATTCAGTACAGTTTCTACCCCGAAACGGAATGGACCATAGATTTGTTGGATCAATCCAGCTGAAAGGACTTGTGAATCAGTGTATCGGTCGAACAAAAAGGGTGATGAACCAGCAACAAGGCCCTGGGAGTAAGTCAGCAAAAAGTTAGTATAGTCCAGATAGGGTCGAGAAAAATGACCAAACTGCCCTTGCAGTCCAATAGTGGCAGTTAAGGAATTTTGACTATCACCATCTGTATAGTAAGTAGAGACACCTTGCAAGCCACCAAACACCACGAGGTTGGGTACCACTGGCGTGGAAGTATATTTCAATCCTTGAGTGGCTGTAGCAGGTAAACCTTTCCCGGAGAAAAGTTGGTAGCCGCGATTTAGAGAAAAGGCACCTTGCAAGCGACCTAAGGGAATCAGATTGTCAGACCGACTTGGACTTAGCAGATACGGGCGGTCAGTGTTGGCCAAAACATCTTCAGCGCTGACTTGATAGCTGAGGTTGATGCTAGATTTACCTAAATGAATGATTGGAGAGGCGAAAATGCCACCCAGACTACTCTGGACAGTTTGATACCCAAGAGAGCCGTTGAATAGGCGATCACGATAGCTAGACTCCAGCGTCAAAGTATAAGGTGCATTCAGACTACCGAACAACTGGCGTAGCCGCAAACTTGCCCGGCTGCTGTTCTCAAGGTCATTAGAGTCAAAACCATTGACATCAGCTCGACCACTAACTATAGTTCGCGGTCCTAGGGTACCATTCAACCTTGCTGCCAAACCAAAGATTGAGCCAATGCCGCTACTATTCCCTACCCTCTGCACCAAAATCTGGGGTGAAGCGCTGAGAGTGAACTTCTCTGAATTGATGGGTATGAAGCCGCGCTGGATAAATAGACCGCCTTTATCGGTGGCATCATAACCAACCTGAATCGGAAAGACGTTGACACGGCGCTCACCACGACCAACTCTCGCCTCCCTTTTGGGGATTGGCAAAGTCAAACCTTGGTCAAATACTAGACGAGGTTGAGTTGTCACAATCAACGACTGCGTTGTTGTTTGCTGCGTCAACGTAGCTGTATTTGCCCTTAATTCCAGTTCTGGTGGTGAAAAGGGGTCGTTAGTAATCTGAACATTGATCGCTTGCCAGCCTCCAGGATAGAAGTTAATTCGCTCAGCTTGGAAACGCAACCGCCTGATTCTTCCACCCTTCTTTGCTGGTGGCTGGTTGACATAACTGCTGCCACCAAAATTAATGCCAATGCCACCTGTACTAGTCACCTGCTGCAGAGGTTGTTCGAGCAGCGCCCGCCGATCTGGTGGTTGCTGAAGGATTCCACCCGTTGTCACATCCGTAGGTAGAGTCCCAGAGAAATCTGTTCTAGTTGCAGGTAAATCAACATCACCCCTGGCAGACAAAATCTCCCCATTCTCTTGGACCAAGTTGTAAGTCAATCGCTGACCTCGCAGGACCTGCTGTCCACGGGTCACAATCACATTTCCCTCGGCCACAGCAACGAGATGCTGCAAATTCGCCTGGAGTCGATTAGCAGTCAAGACTACCCCACCGGTGCGCAGCACGACATTCCCCTCAGCCGTAACGATGTGGCGCTGTGTGTCATACTCCTGCCGTTGCGAACTTAACTCAATAATTCTTTCCGCAACTGGGGGTGAATTTTGACCTGATGTTTGACTTGGTGGTTTGGGTGTGGGGAGTGAAGGTGGTGGGGGTGGCTGAACGACTGGCTGTCTTTGCTCCTGTGCCAGGATAGACAGTGTTGCTGGTTGTGGTTGAACGACAGTAAAGCGGAATTTTAACTTGACTGGTTGAGGATTAGACTTAGGAGACTCTGGTGGGGAGAAAGGGAATAGGGGACAGGGAACAGGAGTACTTGAAATCCTTAGAGCGTCGGAACTAGAGACAAGGGAGCAGTAGGTAGGGAAACTAGGGGGAGAAAAAAGCAGGAGGAGAGAAGAATTGAGTTCCTGCGTAATGCGGTCACTACTAATACGGAACGATTGAGTCAAGGTGGCGGAAGCATCTGGAGGGGTAAACCAGGCAGGACTTTCAGTCTCAGCTGGCTTGCTTGGATGGTCACCTGGAGGAGTTGCAACTGGCTTAACAGGATAACCTATCCAGTCTGTTGGACCTAAAAGTTCAGCACTATTGGTAGCGTTAGGAGTCGAAGAGTTAGGAGAGGATAGGGCGTTAGCCGATACTGGCTGAGTTGTAGTAGACGATGACGCCGGGGCATTTGTTGAGACTAAGAGAATATCTTTAGACTGTGAGAACTGAATAATTGCAGGCGCTCCAGAGGACAATGTGGAAATAGCGAGGTTGTACATCGAGAGTCTGTAAAAATTTTTGTGTCAATCCACAACTTGCTTTTTAGGCTCTATCCCTTACTAGGCATGCCTTGTAAACCTCTCAACCGCTGAGATTGGGCAGAAATACGCTCGAAATCCGTGAAACCAAGCTTTTACAGGGGTTTCGGGTGGGTGGCAAGTCGCGGATTGAAGAAGAAAGGCAGAGGGCAGAAGGGAAGAATTGTGGTTGGGGATTCAGACCCCAACCAAATAGATGCCACTGAATCAAAGATTCCAGTGGGGGACCGGAGGCGCTCCGCCTCCGGCTCCGCTCAAACCCTTGCTCCCTGCGCGGTCGCTCTTATGCCAAAGGCATCGGACATCATCCTTCTGCCCTCTGCCCTCTGCCCTCTGCCTTCTGCCTTCTTGTTGACACAAAGGAAAAAACAGATCCTACATTGATTGGTCTTTGTTTGAACACGTGAATGACTTGCGCTTCAACAGTGTCAACAACAGAAGCACAACGCTATTTTCTGCATACTTATCAACGGTTAAGAGTTGAGTTTGGGGCTGTACATTTTCAAATCAATTAGTAATTGTCATTCACAAGCGACAGCGATTTTAACTTGATTGTTGTGAAGGCAAATCATCAAACACACTGATTGCACAAATTAATTTTGAGGCTAGCAATCTTTAACCCAGACACCAAGAAAAACCCTCTATTCCATAGAGTCATAGAGGGTTAATTTGTGTGTGAACGCTGATTAAACGTTTGCCCAAATATTAGCATCCTCAATTGCTTCTCATACATGTAGCAAGTCAGGAATTTGCTAATGACAAAAGTCATGTATTTTTTTTGAGTATTACTATAGTCATGTGTCTAAACATGACTATAGTAATGTTTAGACAAGTTGCTATTTTGATAGGACGCTTGAGCCTTATGATCTCCTCTTAACGTTCCATTATTAGGAGAGTGCAATCGTTTAAAAAAACTCAGCCCTGAGATTGCTGAAAGCTGATGGTTTTGATTGTAAAAATTCTGTGTGAACGTGAAACAAAATGTGCTTGATCAATAGCTTTAACTGTGCCTGGATGCGAGCAATTGAGTTGAACAAGATGTCTCTAGCCCCTATCTGGTTGTCAATGGTGGCGGTAGCTGCACAGACTCCTGCAGCGGCATACAGTGCTCCTCCTGATTCATCCCTACCGACAACAAGAGCAGGGGTACGAGGTTGGCAGTTGAAGAGACAAAGGCAAGACAGTCTTTCCGAAAAATCTCCCTTAACCTCTCCTACTTTGAGCTCTATCAGAGCGAGTGCAACTTGGGGTCAGAATCAAGTGGTTCAAACCAGACCTAAACCAAAGGCGATGACGACACCAGGAATACTAGTATCACAGGCCAATACGACGCCAGCACCAGTTGCGCCCAACCAGCCAGTGCCCAAACCGTCCCAACCCAGTATCCCGACGGCGCCTCCTAGTGGGGGACAAACACCTGCAACTCCCAATCCGGCGGCGCCCAACAATGAGCCCAACCCGGTCGTACCAGTAATCCCTCCCCCAGGTACTGGTAGTCAGCCACAGCAACAAACGCCTAATCAAATTCCCCTTCCCATCACTCCCTCCCCGTCTCAGCGTCCTACCATCAACAACAATCTCCCACCAACTCCCCCACCCACTACCACGCCCGGGAATGCCCAGCCCAGTCAAGCCCCCCCAACACCGGAGCCTCAAGTCCTAGTGGCAGAAGTGGCAATTACCAACGCCCAAGGGCAACCACTGCCGCCAGATCTGCAAAACCAAGTCTACGGAGCAATTAGCACTCAACCAGGACGGACAACGACTCGCGCTCAGTTGCAAAGTGATATCAACGCGATTTTTGCCACAGGTTATTTCTCTGACGTGCGTGCCGTGCCATCAGATACTCCTTTGGGAGTGCGAGTGACGTTTATTGCCCAACCCAACCCAATCCTACGTAACGTCCAAGTTCAAGCTAATGCTGGCACTGGCATCCCGTCTGTCTTGCCGCCGCGCGTGATTACTGACATCTTTAGCCCGCAGTATGGCACTCTCCTCAACCTGGGACAGTTTGGGGAAGGCGTTAAGCAGTTAAACAAGTGGTACAAAGACCACGGCTATGTCTTAGCCCAAGTCATCGGTGCGCCACAAGTCTCACCTGACGGCACAGTGACCCTGCAAGTAGCAGAAGGCGTGATTGAGGGCATTCAAGTCAACTTCCGCAACAAAAGTGGGGATGATACTAACGCTAACGGGACACCCTACGAACCCCATACCCGCAGGTTTATTGTGACTAGGGAATTGAAGTCAAAGCCTAACACAGTATTTAACCGTGCCATAATCCAACAAGATATCCAGCGGGTATACGGTCTGGGAATTTTTCAAGATGTGCAAGTAGCGCTGAATCCAGGACAAGACCCGCGTAAGGTTGATGTTGCACTCAATGTCAACGAGAAAGGTAACGCTTCGGTGTCACTAGGAGCAGGGATTGGTTCGACCAGTGGGCTGTTTGGTACCTTAAGTTTTCAACAGCAAAACCTGGGCGGCAACAACCAAACACTGGGAGCCGATGCTGAAATTGGTACGACACGGGCGGACCGAGCATTTGATCTCCGCTTTACCGACCCCTGGATTGCTGGCGACCCTTACCATACTTCCTATACGGTTGAGGGTTTCCTCCGCCAGGCGATTCCGTTGGTATTTGACAACGGTTTTACAAGGGACGTCTATCTTCCCAATGGCGACCGGCCTGTGGTGCAGCGGCTAGGTGGTTCGCTCTCGTTTACCCGTCCCCTGTCCCCGCATCCTTTATCACCGTCAGAATGGACAGCTTCAGCGGGCATAGAGTATCAACGAGTTTCCGTGCGTGATTCCAATGGCAACATCAGTCCCAAGGATAGCCTGGGGAATAATTTGAGCTTTTCTGGAACGGGTCAGGACGACCTGTTTACCGTGCAGGTGGGAGTGGTGCGAGACCGCCGGAATAACCTATCAGAACCTACCAGTGGTTCCCTATTTCGGATTGGCGATGAGCAGTCCTTGCCGATTGGACTTGGCAATATTCTCCTCAACCGAGTACGAGGCAGCTACAGTCAATACTTTCCGGTCAAACTGCTGCACTTCAACAAAAAAGGACCGCAGACTCTGGCTTTTAACCTCCAGTCAGCAACGATTGTGGGGGATCTGCCTCCCTACGAAGCCTTTGCGCTTGGCGGCACTGACTCAGTGCGGGGTTATAAGGAAGGCGGCTTAGCCGCTGCTCGCAGTTTTGTCCAAGCTACGGCTGAGTACCGATTCCCACTGTTCTCGATTATCGGTGGCGCACTGTTTTTTGATGCCGCGACTGACTTAGGAACTCAAAACTCCGTGCCTGGTAACCCAGGTGGAGTTAGGGGTAAACCCGGGAGTGGCTTTGGCTATGGAGCTGGTATCCGAGTGCGGTCTCCACTAGGGGCGATTCGGATTGACTACGGGATTACCGACCGTGGCACCAGTCGCATCGAATTTGGTATTGGAGAACGATTCTAAAGCATGACAGTAGACGGTGCTCAAAACCAAACCTGCTTAAGTTTTCGAGGTAGATTCTCCTGGTCCCGCAGTTACAATGACTAGATTCTTCGGATGAATGAACTCTTGGATTGCCTGTTGGATCTGAGACATGCTCACTGCCTCAATCTGTCGTGGAAAGGTGCGAATCTCCTCTCGGTCTAGCCCATAGACGGTATTACTCAAAATCTCGTCGCTCAAATCGCCAGGATTTGCTAAATCTACCGGGTAGCTGCTCGTAATCGAACGTTTCGCCGTGTTCAATTCCGCCTCCGTCACTCCTTGCTGACGCAGCTGTTGTAGCAGCGCTCTTGTACTGGCAATCGCCTTTTGAGCATCGCCAGGAGCTGTTTGCATCGAGATCAAGAACGGACCAGGAGCGCTCCCCGCTATAAAGTCGCTAGAGATGCCGTAGGTTAAGCCTTGCCGATCCCTGATTTCAGTTCCCAGGCGACTAGAGAGCGTATCTCCTCCCAAAATCTCGTTGAGGACCAGAGCTGCATAAAAGCGTGGGTCTTTACGGGAGACACCGCTGTTATAGCCAATATAAGTTACCGCTTCTGCCTTACCAGGCATAACTTGGCTAAGTTGCCTTGTAGCTTGAGGCAAAGACACACTTGGCAAGTGCAAAGTAGGAGGTTGACCTTTAGCCTGCCACTGACTGAAAGCGTTATTGAGCAGTGAACGCACCTGAACTGGGTTAAAGTCGCCAACCAAAGCTAGAACAGTCGTATCAGGACGATAATGCTCCTGATAAAAGTGGACAATGGCAGTACGAGTAATGCTCTTTAAGCTGGCTGTAGTAGGAAAGCTATGAAACGGATGATTTTCTGGGTAGACTACCTGTTGAAATAGCCGTTGGCTTACCTGTTCGGGATTATCCAGCTCTAAGCTGAGGGCAGTCAAAGCCCGTTGACGACTTAACTCTAGCTGCTCAGTTGGGAAGGTAGCATGTTGCACCACATCGGCTAGGGTTTGGATAACAATCGGCAGATCGGTTACGAGCGCGTTGCCACTGATGCTGACTCCCTCTCGGCTTGCACTAAAGCTCAGACTAGCACCACGATTTTCTAGGACTTTAGCTAGGGCAAGGGCAGTTTGGTCTGTTGTGCCATTCATTAAGTTGGCAGCGGTGAGACTTGCTATGCCTGAGAGCTGATTGGTATCAAACTCAGTCCCGGCGGCAATTTGTCCGCTCAGGTTAACGGTTGGTAAGTTGTGGTCAGGCAGAAGCAGCACCTGCAACCCATTAGCTAGGGTAATTTGCTCAGGTAACGGTTGGGTGGTTGAAACTGTGGCTAAGGTCGCAGGTGGTAAGTATTTGGCGATTTCCGTTGGGTCTACAGGCTTACCAGGGCTGAAATTCTCAACGGTGCGACTAGCCGCTCCGGCTGTAGAAGTCCCAGGTTTCCCGCCTGGTAGGGTCGGTGCAAAAAAACCCACTGTCTGTTTCACTGGGTTAAGGTAAGTGTTAGCTACCCTCTGCACATCAGCAGCACTGACTTGAGCGATCGCGTTGAGATAGCGATCGCTATACCGATAATCTCCCGCCACTAGCTTGTTATATGCCAGTTGAGTCGCCAAAGAGGTGATGTCCTGGTTGCCTAGCACAAACCCAGCTTGCAATTGAGTCTTAGCCCGGTTCAATTCTTCTTGAGTGACTGGCTGTTGCTGTAGTTGGACCAGGGACTGCTGTAAAACCTGGTTAACCTTGGATAACTCCTGTCCGGGAGCTGCCGTAGCGGTAATGCTGTACCAGCCCGGTTCAATCAGCTCTGCTGGACTCGCATCAGCTGCACTTGCCAAACCTGACTCGACTAAAGCTTGATAGAGCCTGGAACTGCGACCTCCCGACAAGATGGCATCCATAACATCTATAGCTGGCACGTCAGGATGGTTAACATCTGGTAAGGGGTACACCACTTGCAACAGTGCTGCACTGCCCGGTTGTTTTAAGACGACTGGCGTTTTAGCTGGTAGCTCTTTTACGGTCATAGTCGTCTGGTTTGGGGAAGCAGTCTTAGCCCGTTTAGGAATCTGACCAAAGGTTTGTTTGACAGTTGCCAGCACAGGTTCTGTGTCAAAATCTCCTACAATTGCTAGAGTGGCATTGTCCGGGCTGTAATGCGTCTGGTAATAATTCTGCAACTGTTCGACCGTAAATTTTTCCACATCAGCTTTCGTACCACCCACAGGTAGACCATAAGCTCGGTCGGGAAAAGCCGCTCGCATTACCGCTTTTTCTAGACGATATTCCGGTCCATTTTCGTAACCTTGTAACTCTGAGATCACTACATGCCGCTCACTCATTAGCTGCTGGGGCCCGTTAATGGAATTCTCCATCCGGTCAGCTTCCAATACCAGCAGCGCCTCTAAATTGTCCCGCTTTGCCGTACTAAAGTAGGCGGTTTCGTCGTAGCTAGTAAAGGCGTTGAACTGACTCCCCAAGGCACTCAATAGACGACCGAACTGTAGAGGACGATCCGTGGTACCTTTGAACATTAAGTGTTCGAGCTGGTGGGATAATCCATTCACCCCTGCTGCCTCATTGCGCGAACCCACCCGATACCACACCTGGACACTCACGACTGGCGCTGTATGGACTTCCTTAGTCAACACGGTCAAGCCATTGTCTAATATTGTTTGCCGCACTCCTTGAGTAAGGGAAAGACCTGGGACAGGTTGCACTACCGTTAATGGTACTAGAGCATTAGTGCGGTAAACACTGGACAGTATAATGGCACTCAGGAAAAAACTGAAGAACAAACTCACAAGGATGTATGGACGCAATTTAATAGGAAGAAAAGACATGTTAGATTAATGTGAGGGTAAAGAAGAGTTTAACCAGAAGAGTGTTAATAGAAAACTATCATAAGGCTCAAAAGATTTATCAAAATAGCAAATGATTGAAACGTGATTAAAGTCACATATCCAACTAGGATTAAAGTCACGCTTGCAACTTATATGACTTTTGTCATAGACAAAATTCTTACTTATTACATCTATGATCAGTAATTGAAAATGCTATTATCTAAGGAAATGTTGATCTCATTCACACAAAAAGTAACCCTTTATAGCTTTATAAAGGGTTTTTTATTGCTGAGAATAAGGGCTTTAACGTTGTTGCGGTAAATTGGATTTGAGAGGCTTCAGTATATTTACTAACAAGAGCATAAGATTCGCTTAGTAATGAGAATATATGTATGAGCTAGCAAACATAATTCCTCTTTTAATCAAATTAATTATTTTAGAAAATAAGATCTGTAACTTCTTTTTAACAGATCTGTATTCTTCAATCAAATTTATTACTGCACTTGATGAATGTACTATTTTTGGCTCTATTAAAGCCAGTTCGATAAAACTTAGGAAAAATGGTATACCAGTGCTATAAAAGCGAATCTCAAAATCCTCCACATCCTTGAGAGTAACAAACAACTCAAGATCTGGCTGAAAAGCAGGGACTACAGAATGCTGCCATGTCCGAGTACCTGCATTTGATACAACATCAAATGAAAATAATATAGCTTGTTTAGTTCTGTTGACAACTACATCATTACAAAGCTCGAAGTTTATAGTAATTTTGTAAAAACCATCAGGAATTTTGATATATGGTCCATAGGAAATAAGACCTAAGTTTCCTTGAGGAATAGTAAATTTTCTGAGGCTTGACTTTTTATCTATGAATCCCGAAACCGGGTATAGTTGCTCTGGATTAATCCTAATTGTTGTTTGCCCTGCTAAATGCTTGAGGAAGCATTTCATCTGATGATATTTATAAGTATGCTTACTATCTAACTGTGTTCTTGGTAGTTGAAAGCCCCATCCAGCAAAATGCACTATATATGCTGAAGATGCTGACTTCAGAGACGCAGCAGGATGAAAGAAATAATTATACTGTTTGTCAAGATAGTAGATTTGATATCTGAGTAACCTAGCTTTCCAGTTTAAATATGACTGTTCACGAAAAAGACCTAAGTAAATTGTTTCAGGCTCTTCAAACAAACCTTGATGCAATTTACTAACCACAATCATTCCCGAATTAAAATAGTCTGAATGCCAGTTTTCTATGCTGCCCAGAGAAGCTTGAACTTGCTTAATTGCCTCACTTCTATCAACTAAAGCACCTTCATTTACTACTCCGATTGCGTCCTCTGGAACTAGATTAAAAATATTTGGTGTGTTCGGAGAAACAATTACGTCACAATCTAAAAATAATACTCTATCATACTGATTTAAATATTCTTTGACTTTTAGCTTATTATAATGAGGTGGAATGTTATTATCTGAATATACATTTTCTCTAATACAGGCAAAATCGGCCCTCAATCTTTGGGCATAAGATTGAAGAGAGTCTTGAGAAAGTGAATAAATTTCCTCAGCTTCTTGACCAATAACAAGAGTTATGACAATTTGGCGGTTTAGAGGGGTATTTACAATCATGCTCGGCACTAGGTAACGGTAGTATAATTATTGGTATATGGAATTAGGGCTTGTTGAACATAAATAATGTCAAAGCTGAGTAGGAGAACGACTAAAGGCATCTGGATTTTCATCGATAAGTTGCGAAAGTTCTAAAGATATACAAAGTCTAAACTCATCAGCAGCAGTTTTAGAGAGCCGGACATGTAAATAAGGAGCCAGCCCAAACTTAAAACAAGCAAACTGATAATCAAGATATAAATGCTCCAGCGAGGAGTAGGAAAAAATATTAGCACAAGCAACTAAACACCAGGGTAAATTTGATTTTTCCATTTGACTGTTTTGAAAATAAAAAATTAAAAAATAGAAAGTCTTTGAATTGCAAAAAATCGTAAAGCTAAGGTAGATATAGCGAGAGTAGTGCTTGATTTTCTGTTATTTTGGTAATAATATACAAGAAAAATAAGGCTATTCTAGTATAGTTATCTTAATTAAAATCAAGTGTCATTTTTACAAAAGTGTCGGCGTTTATGTAGTTCCTGTCTGTTCTATAAGCATTAAAGCAGAACTACTGACTAATCAAGCATGACTTAAGCTAGATTTCCTTTTATGACTTTAGTCATGGTTCACAAGTGACTTTTTATTGATGTATTCCACTTCCTCATACCTTATGCTTGACCTATTAGTAGAAGTTGTTTTTTATAAGATTTATATAGATCCTGATACTCTATTTGCAATCTTATCTATAAAGTAGCCGTAATTAACATAAATAAAGATAAAAAATGAAAAAACAAGTAGATAGTAGAAGCTTTTCCAAAATCAATAGACAGCTGAAATCAGCTTTGAAGCTAAAGCTATTTGTTTTGTTTGCTAAAACCATAACAGTTACAGACAATTCTGGAGACAACAACTGGGCAGTAGTTAGAAGTGTCAAGGGAATATATGTGATTGCTCCTAATGGTAACTCCTATAGAATGAAACTAAAGTCTGTGCTGTTGTTGGCTAATGCGCTTGCGCTAAATGGTGATTTTGAAGGAGCAAACTGGTGGGTGTTCAGAAGTCATAATGGGCTCTATGTGATTCATCCCAATGGCAAATATTACAAGATAAATATCAGTACTGAAGGTGAGCTACAACTCTATCGAGGGAGAAACCGTATTTACTCAGGTAAGCGATTCCATTATCGAAAAGGTTCAATGTATGCCATCTGTATGTTACAGACGGCAAGCTCCAGTTTATCGCTGACTGCACTCACTCACTGGCGGGTCAACTCGTTGAGATTCCCGACCAGGATTAATTCAAAGGGAGTACTACTCCCCCGGCCGATTATCTATGGTAGTCGTAGTTTTTGCCGTTCCAGTGGTAATGGTTGTGATATCTCCGGTATTCATCTTGGGGGATGACATGCCTTCTGCGTTGAGAGTCCTCCCAGTAGTAGTGACCTGCACTACCGTAAACCGGATGCCCGACCCATAGAGGGATATTCACATTAACTTGAGCCAGATCATAGCCCCTGTCACTTGACCTGGCATCAGCGTCAGAAGCTATCACTCCTGTTCCACTTGCAAGGCGACTCGTACTTGCGGCTATCATAAGCTCTGCACTGGTTGGCTTTCCACTATTAGTTTCAGCACGTACTGAGGAGACGCTTAAGAGCAAAATCCCGCTGAATAATAAAACACTCGCTATCCCAGTTTGGTTGACTTTCATAGAGACACCTCTTCGTTATGGTTGTCACAACAGCATTACATTAATATCAAATCAGAGCCCAGTCAAAGTTCATTGTGCCAAGAGTCGGGCAACTTTTTTATTAGAACGTAAACGTCGTTCTCAGAGTACCAACAACAGCATTTTGGTTACTTTTGTTCTGACCAGGATCAAACAGAACGATCACGCCAGGAGTAATCGAGATGTTGTCATTTAGCTGGTACTTATAAAAAGCTTCAGCGTGCCAGGCATTATTATTGGAAAAAGTTCCTGCCCCAGCAGCGCGTAAACTTTTAAGAGTTGGTTCAACACCACCGAAAAAGCCTAACACACTACCCTGCTTGCCTAAATCGGGGAAAGCTACGCCTGCCGCATAGCTCCAGATATCGCCATTACCGCGCCCAATGATTGTTGCCCTGGTGTAATCAACCCACCCACTGATTGAAATCTTGTCAATTGGTCGGATCGCAAACTCACCACCATAGGAGTTAGTGACGATGGGTCTTTGGCCTCCTGCCAACAGCACCGAAGGGTCGTTAGCCTGAACCGTACCAACAACACCATTAATGGTTGTTGAGGACGTTGATGAGGACACAATATTTTCCGGTGTCCCCAGGTTGAATATACCTGAGCCAGTTGAGTTATAAGCGTTGACGTAGGTGGCACCAATCGCGAACTTATCGCGGTAATTGAAGTTGATCTGTCCCAGAGCCGCGTAGTCACCGTTGAATAGACCGGAACCTCCGGTCGGACTCGCGTTATTTCCTATGGGTCTAAAAGCATTAGACGCTAAATAACCTCCAGTGATGGAACTAGCTCCAAGGATAGTACCAGGCTTACCAAAAGGTATGGTGATCGCAGCACCTGAGCCGCCACCAATCTTATAAATCGCATTGTCCTCAGCAAAGACAGATAGCGCTCCGGTACCACCAGTAAAGCTCTCAAAGTAGGGACTGGTTGTGGGGGCGTAGTCGTTGTGAAACCCACCAAAGGCAGCAACATAGCCTTGAGCAGGTCCTACAGGGAAGTAATATGTCAGCCAATCTATGGCAACACTATTGTTACCAGTTGATGAGACGTTAAAGGTCTGAGTTCCCTCAAATGTACCGAATGGTAGATAGCCACCGTTGGCAGTAGAGTTTTGGTAAGTTAAGCGTTGAGCATCGCCAGCGGCCAAACGAGTATTCAAGGTATCTTTCCCCGTAAAGCTAGTCTGAAAATCTAATCGCACCCGGTCTTGAAACACTGTATTGGTTCTCACTGGAGCATTAAATTCATCGGTAAGGGCAAAAATGCCTTCACCTACCAACTTCGTAGTGGTAGAGAATTGGTTAGCTTCTAACTGGGCTGTCTGAGCTTCCAGATTATCGACTCGCCCCCGCAGCGCTGCGAGTTCAGTTGCGAACTCTTGTTGCAGTTGTTGCAGGGTGGCAATGTCTTCTTTACGCACTAGGTCAGATGTCCCTGCGGCAATCAGTTCGTTTACCCGGTTTAAGCAAGCATTCAACCCAGCAGCGAATTCGTACCGTGTTAGCGCTCGATTGCCGCGAAAAGTGCCATCGGGATAGCCAGCAATACAGCCGTAGCGTTCAACCAAAGATTGTAGCGCTTGGAAAGCCCAATCAGTCGGTTGGACATCGCGTAGTTGGGAAACAGAAGTGACTTGTCCAACAGAGTCATCCTCTTCGCCAGTGCCTTCTTTGCCGTAACGCACCATCTGGTCAATTTCATTCTCTTGAGAGCTGTCAGTTGGGGAATTAGCAACTGGACTCACTGGCGTTGACTTTGATAAAGATTCAGGTTGGTCGGCAACTATTTGCTCTTTCGATTTGGTATCACTTCGCATGGAGATTTCCGACTGAGGCAGTAGGGGTGGCTCTGGTAGCTGAGCGAGCAGTGCCGTATTGACTTGATGCGTTTTTGCCCCAGCTAGCTTCAGCAACCCAAGAGTCAGGGTGAGCGCACCTCCATTCAAGGTTTTAGTTGGCTGAGATGGGAACTCAGAAACACTTTTATCACTTGTTAATGTAGATTCTGCGTTGGCTGCAGCAATAGACATTAACGTCAAGTTTGAAATAGCTATGCCAATTAACAGGGATTTCCCCAAAATACTAGACATTTTCCTTTACTCCTCACACAACTTGTAGATAAGACACTCCCTTTTTCTTCAGCTTGTAGGACATGAAACAACATGATTTCTACAGAAGCTGAGCGGAATCTTTCAGCTTGATACCAATATCCATTGGCATTAGCGACCCTACCCTTTTACCAAATTCTCGTATAAATCGGATTTTTCTTGTACAGGGATAAGTTAAAGCTTGCCGCCCTCTACGAAGTAGTTTCAATCATAAAAATAGATGCAGAAGATCACACGTGAAAAAAGTCATGAGTTTTACTATGACTTTCTTCACGGTCAAAGTTATAGTCTTTCTCGTATGGATAAAGACGGCGGTGCAATATATAATTTGAGTATTAGGGGTTTAAATTTAAACCTCTAATACTCAAGCATGACTTAAGTTAGATATCTCTCTATGACTTAAGTCACGTTTCAAACGTAACTTTTTATTAATGTATTCTATTTCCTGATGTTCTATACTATAGCCAACATCAGAAGTTGATTTATGCAATACCTATAGCAGTGGTGAAACTCTGATCAAAATTTTCATTTTAGAGCAACCGTAGTTAGTCTAAAGAAAGATCAAAGTGGTTCTTTTGCGGGTCAAACATGAAGTTTATACCATCCTTACCCAAGAGCTGTATTATGAGGCTCCTACCAGCGTCCATATCGACCCCATCCGTAGTACCTCCTACCAAATCCGAAGTTGAGGTCAATAATAGGATTAGGATAGATATAGGGAGCGCTGTAGATGACAGCAGGAGGTGCTACTACATAGGGGGTGTAGATGACAGTAGAAGGAGGTGCTACGCTGTAATCCCTATCTTGATTACAGTCCTGAGTAGTAGATTGTACAAATGTATTAGATCCAACATCCCCTTGACTAGCATAAGGTCGATTAAAATAACCATCCTCAAAACCACGAGCAAATTCTCCTCCCGCAGTCCGAGGTTTATAGGGTACTCCATCTCGAAAGCTTTGTTCTCCTTCTCGATAACCATATGCATAGGCACGTGCGTTATCAGCCGAGTTTCTAGATGCCTGATTTTCAGTAATAGGATGACAATCGACAACCTGATCAGCTTTAGCAGCCTGGGGACAAAGTAAAGCTGTTGAGCCAGCAACTAAGCTTAATAAAGCAGCAACTATTTTTTTCATGCCCTTTAACCTCTCTAACTTAATGCTCCTTTTGTTAACTTATTAAGCTACGTTCTTCAAATTCCTCTAACCTTCTTTGAATTGGTTCGCTTGATTCAGAAATTTTTAACATCTAGCTATCATTGCTATTGTAGCACCATGGTTTACTTAAGAGCAAAATAGCAACTGCTTTAAACGTGGCGAAAGTCATATAGCTAATCATGATTAAAGTCACGCTCAAAAAAAATACATGACTTTTGTCATATGCAATTTTGTAATGGCAATACTTGTAGTAATTGATTAAGAATGATATTCTTTACGAGGATGTCTGTTAGTGCATCCTTTTCTACAAAGTAGCAATTCACCCTCTATTACTCCTCGGAGGGTTTTTCTATTACCTGAGATTACCATTTATGGTGCCACCCTCCAAATCCAAAATCGAAATTAATCGCGGGGTTGGGATAGTTATAAACGACAGGAGGATAGTTATAAATCACAGGAGGTGTAAGTGTAACTACCTTTTGCCCCGTATAAGGACGATTAAAGTAACCGTCTTCAAACCCACGAGCGAATTCTCCACCCGCAGTCCGAGGCTGGTAAGGTTTTCCCTCCCGATCGCTTTGTTCTCCTTGTCGATAACCCTGTGCGTAGGCATCTGGATGGTCAGCCGCCCAGGAATTGTTAATTGCCTGAGTGCTATTCACATAATCTCCATTAATCACTACATCTGCTTTCGCGGCACGAGAAGAAAGTAGACAAGTTGATACAGTAGCTAAGCCTAACACAGCACATAAAACTAGTTTTTTCATGCTCTTTACTCCACTTTTAAATCATCAGTTGTAAACTTCTAAAATTGAACTTGCTTAGCATAATCTAGGGAAGCACTAAGGTACAAGATGTCGAACTACGATCAATATTCAAGGCTACAAGTATGAAAACTAAAAGTTCATCTTCTTCAGAGAATAGGTAGCGCATCAGTTTATACTTTCTACACACTTCTACCTTAAGAAGTAAGCCTCTTTAACTCTCATAACTTTACCTGTCCACTTCAGTTGCTTTGGCTTATTCAAACAACTGAGTGTTAAATTTGTTCATTACCCATATGATAACAATATCGGAGATGAATGGTTGGTATTTAAAGTACGGTTAGCCACCCATAAGAAAGCCGTAAAACGTAATAACTATACTACTATAGCGTTAAAATTTTTGCCACCAAAACAGCAACTAGTTCAAACATGACGAAAGTCATATATATAAATATGGTTAAAGTAATGCTTGAAAAAATACATGACCTTTGTCCTAGACAAGATCCCTACTTTTTACATCTACGGTAAACAATTGAAAAGCTATTATCTAAAGTAATGTTTTTCTCACTTACAAAAAGCAACCCTTTATAGCTTTATAAAGGGTTTTTCTAGCGTATGCTGTCACGCCTTACGTTGGTAGCCTACTTAATGTTTATTACTAATCTCACTTCATGGCTTTGAATCAGAAATCAACAGATTTAAAACATTTTCTGCTTTGATATATTGTGGATCACTGAGCGTAGCCATGGAATCTGGAACAGTCTCAAGTTGCTGTTGCTGAGTCAATGTCAAGTTAACCTTGACATCCGGTGTGATTCCTTTGTGGTTGATATCTGTGCCATTTGGTGTGAAATAATGTTCAACTGTAACTGCTATCCCAGAACCATCCGAGAGCGGACTTATTTCCTGGATTAAGCCTTTGCCAAAAGTTTGACTGCCCACAACTGTGGCTCTATGGTTGTCCTGCAAAGCACCAGTCAAAATTTCACTGGCGCTAGCTGAATCGCCGTCCACTAGTACTACCAATGGCAACTTCGTTAGTGCTGTGTGAGTAGCTACCATTTCCTCACCGTCGCCTGCTCGGTCTACCTCACGGACGATTGCACCCTGCTCCAGCCACATCCGAGCAATCGCTACACTCGCATCTACTAACCCACCCGGATTGCCGCGTAAGTCCAAAACATAACCATCTACCTGCTTGGCTTGCAGCACCTTGATTGCTTGCTGCATTTCCTGAGGAGATGTTGCATCAAACTCTGTTAAGCGAATGTAGCCAATGCGCTTCACTCCTTCCTGCTTGAGGGTGTAACTTAGCGTTGGCACCTTAATATCCGCACGGATTAGTTTAACTTCAAAGTCCCTGTGCCCCTGTTGCTCCATCCGCAAGGTAACTGGAGTCCCAGCTCTACCACCTATCAGTTTGAGGATTTCTTCGATGGTCTTGCCCTGAGTTGACCGACCATCAACCGCCAGAATCTTATCCCCAGGCTGAATCTTGGCTTTAGAGGCTGGTGAGTTCTCCAGCACTTTGACCACCCTCAATTGCTGGTTGTCGGTTTGTTCTGTCACAACTCCAATTCCAGCCATTTTCCCTGAGGTTTCATCGCTCAGGGTTTGGTACTGCTGAGGGTCGAGAAACCGAGTGTAAGGATCTCCCAGTTGTTTTAAAGCTACCCGGATAGCTGTGTAAGCCTGTTGTCGAGAAGTATAGTTATGATTCAATAGCTGCCGTCGAGTTGCTAGCCAGTTAACGTGATTGAAGGTGCGGTCCACATACTCACTATTGACGATTTGCCAGACTTCATCGACCACTGCTTTCGGACTATCCTTGAACTCAGACAGAACCGAGCAACTCCCAATCGGGCTAACTAAAGGTAAGGCAGCAGTTGTAACGAGTGTCCCACAGATCAAAGTCACTTGGAGGAGCGAGAAGCGATTCAAGAATTGAAGCATTGCCATTCGGGAAACTCGTTTGCTAATCAAACTCAGTTGCAGTAATACTTCGAGTTGGAATTCTCTATCAGCACTAGGTTTTGAAGTTTTTGCATCACGATCTTGTCAATCATGGGCTTAGTAGCCGTAATCTCTGTGGTCGTCATCTCTTTTTTCATCGTGCCAGTAGTGAGAGCGACGCATCCCCTCTTCATATCCTCGATCGTAAGCGAGAGAATCCCGGGGGTTGTCGTAGTGCAGTCTTTCTTCACCATCCCGAAAGCCCCTGTCATACTCCGCTGCGGGTGGTTGATAGACGTAGCGGTCATGATTAGCACGGAGCTGATTGTTAATCAAAATTCCAAAAGCGGCTCCGCCAGCGGCAATACCTATTGCATCTCCAGGTGAGATTGCCTTGACCGGTTGCATGGCTGTGCCCAAGATCGAGGTTGTTGTCAAAACCGTAGTTATCACTCCAGCTACTTTACGTTTCATCTCTTTGACTCTGCTTACTAGAAATTGCTGAGAGAAAGTTGCATTTCAAATGTTTTTAAGATTCCAATTATGGAAGGATTGTAAGTTAAAATGCCATCCCAAAAAGCATTCAATTAATTGCAGCCTAACCGATTCAAAAAACACAAAATCTGGTTTACTCTTGCCTCTAGATCATGATACTCTTGTTGAGATAGTTTAATAGTAATTGGCAAAGCCGGCAGCTACCTGCTATCATCCTATTCCATCTTAAAATCTTCCGAGCGATTAGCTTAATCAAGCTAATTAAAATCTGATTACTGATTATGAATTTTTTAACTTGATTCTAGATTTTAGGAATTTCAGCCTACATATACCAGTGATAAAGGTCACGAAATCAATTGTGACTTAGGTTGGATATCCTTTATGACTAAAGTCATGGTTGAGAACAAATTTAGTTAAGCTGACTAGTCTCAGGTTTAAAATACTAGAGGCAAGTGCAAATTTTCAAATCTGTACTACTGAACCTGATTAGAGTCAACTCCGTCTAATATTAGGCGGACTGTGAAATTCACACCAGTCGTTGTGACTCTGAATCAGCTTTAATGTTGACTGGGGGTGGCGTTGTCAAAAAACTTTTGAACTCCTGCTGCAGTGATACTACAATCTTTAGCTGCACCGAATTGTAGAGGTTTTGTAAATCTCAGTAACACAACCTTCTGTCCTCAACCTCTTTCTTCAAAAGTTAAATCCCAGCAAGATTTTGATTTTGCTGTGGAAACCGGAATCCCGAAACTGCTCCAAAAGCTCACGCTCCACTGACTGCCAAATGTTTGAGGTGTATGGAAAACAAACAATGAAAAAGATGTACAGTTTAGGTTTAGTCTTAGGGGTAGCGCTAGCGCTCCTTGGTTCAGGAGTGGCTTATGGCTATGGGAAAGGATATGATGCCTTACTACCAAGAATAGTTGGACGCATTCTTCAACCGGCGCAGAAGCAGCAAATCCACTCCTTGCTCGCAGCAGACAAGAGCAATCTTCAGAATCTTCGCGCTCAAGTTCGTGCAGCGCGAGAAAAGTTAAATGATGACTTGTTGGCTGGTAACGACACATCGAGTGACCTGCAGCAACTTGAGACGGCTCAAAATCAATTGCTGGCTGAGAGGGTGAGTCTCGAGCAGAAGATGGTTGCCAATCTGAGCCCGACGCAGCGACAACAGATTTCCCAGTTTCGCAGCCAGTGGCGCTCCCTGCACGAGCAACAGCAGCAACTCCTTCAGCAGTTCGGGGGTAGCTAAGTTACAGGTGGGGGTGGTGTCTTACATCTGGTGTTAACGCTAGTAAAAGGTGGGCAGCTTAAAGTGTTTAAAAAAAAACTAATTAACGTAGGACATTACCCATGCTCTGATTGCCAACAATTCGACTAGTTGAGGAAAAAAACATGACCCCATCTGAACAAGACGCTTGGGATTATTCTGAGCAGAACTCTTTGCTTAGAGAGGAGCAGGTGGCGACTGGAATTACTCGGCATCCGGTCAATGGGATTTGGCAGGTTTGGGTGAGTCTTTATGGACATGATGTCAGTCAGATTTTCGCCAGTCAGCATTACCCCACCGCCAAGGCAGTGCTGCAGCAATTTAATCAAGAATGGAATAGTAATAGACTGGCTACCCTCGAAGCCATGACAGATTTTTGCCAAGCGATTAAGAGCCGAGAAGGTTCTGAGCCGATAGACCCTTTGCCTCGCTCGAGTGTCAAGGCCATTTGCCAGCTGATCAAAGACACGAAGCAGAAACGT
>JAFAVL010000163.1 GCA_019242465.1 Chroococcidiopsidaceae cyanobacterium CP_BM_RX_35
CGGAGGTCGCCTCCGGGAGCAACGGAAAACGCTTCGCCTTTATCCGCCGTGCCGGAGAAAGCTCCGGCGTTGCCTTGAGTTAGCTGCTCACTCCACATAAGCGTCACTAGGATTGCTGCTGCTGGCATTAAAGGCAGCATGTAACTAGGTAACTTAGTGCGGGCAAGAGTGAAAAAGCCCAAAACACTCACAAACCAGAACAGCGCAAATAGACCTAGATGGTTTGAACGCTGGGTCGAGCGCCAAATGTTTCGCCGCCAAAATTTCAGTCGGGCAAGCGCTACGGGCAAATATACCGACCAAGGGGCAAAGCCCAACAGCACCACTAGTAAGTAAAAGTACCAAGGTTCCGAGTTGTGTTCAAGAACTGTTGTAAAGCGGGCAAAGTTGTGATGCCCAAAAAACGCATCAACGTAATCCCAGCCATTTGCTTGAATCACCAGGACATACCAAGGTACTGCAATTAAAATCATCAGCAGAGTACCCCGTAGAGGGCGCATCTCTTGCCAAACTGGGTAGATATTGCCTGTATAGAGCAGAAAACTGCTAATAATGAGACCTGGCAAAACAATTCCGACTGGTCCTTTGGTTAAAACAGCCAAAGCGACTAGCACATAAAAAGCCAAATACCAGCGCATCTGTACCATCGGTTTTGTCGGTTGGGCATATCCCAGAAAAAAGGACAACAATGCCCCTCCCATGCATGCAGTTAGCAGCATATCCGAGACCCCAGTTCTGGCCCAAACAATCGTTTGTGGATGCAGCGCCATCAAAGCCGAGCCCAAGCCAGCACTGATCCAATAGCGGGGGACTAGATTGCCACTACTCGGTCGGGACGGGAATTGAGCAGGATTACCTCCTCCGAAAGACCGCAGTGTATAAAAGCCTAAGCTGACCAGCCCCATGGCGCTTAGTGCTGAAGGGAGACGTACCGCCCATGAATTTACACCCAAGACTTCGTAAGCAATCGCCATCAGCCAGTAGATTAAAATCGGCTTGTCGAAGCGTGTCTTACCATCGAAAAATGGTGTAATCCAATCGCCTGTCACTGTCATTTGGCGAGCAGCTTCGGCAAACAAGGGCTCCGTCTCATCGACCAAGCCAGTACTGCCCAAATTCCAGAAGAAGGCTAGATAGCTAAGTAAAAGTAACCACAAAATAGATAACGTCCAAGTAAGGACCGGACGATTTCTTTTGCTTTTCAACCAATAGCTAAAAGCGCGATTGAAACTCAGATTCATTCAGTCAATCACAATTATTAAAATTATTAAGCAGTGGTTTAAGCATCCATGTTTTCAAACTTTAAATCAGCGAGAATCTACCTACTGCTTACACCCTGCAGTATTATTGAGGCTGAAGACAGTATAGTCAAGTTAGCAAAGTGCTAATAGATATGCGATGGTAGTCTCTGGAATACTTAATGAGATGGGACGGTAGCATAAGTTGAAGGTTGTTCTCTGTAGTCGCTGGTTCCAACTGCTACTGCTATTGTTGTGGATAGTGATTGGGATTAGCTTGCGCTTCACCCAGCTAGCTGCAAAGCCTCCCTGGACAGATGAGTTTTCTACCATTGTTTTTAGCTTGGGAAACAGTTTTCGTACTGTACCACTGGACAGGGTGATCGCCATTGATGTCCTTTTACAACCGCTGCAACCCAAGCCGGGTGCTGGGATAACTGATGTAGTTCGGCACTTGCTAACGGAAAGTAACCACCCTCCGCTCTACTTCATGCTAGCTCACTGGTGGATGCGGCTTTGGTTGCCTAACCCTGAAGGGTTCGCCTCAGTGTGGGCAGCAAGAGCACTGCCAGCCCTGTTTGGTGCGCTGTCCATCCCAGCAATCTATGGACTAGGTTGGTTAGCCTTTCGTTCGCGATTGGTGGGGCAAATGGCCGCCGCCATGATAGCAGTCTCGCCGTATGGCATCTTTCTAGCTCAAGAAGCGCGTCACTACACGTTGGCAATTTTATGGGTAACTGCTTCCCTGTGTTGTCTAGCGATCGCCACCCGCCACATCAAGCTGCGGACACCCTTACCCAGTCAGGTAACGGTTAGCTGGATCGGCATTAATTTCTTAGGGATTTCTACTCACTATTTCTTCAGCATTACCCTCTGTGCTGAAGCTTTGTGGCTGATTGTTTTGAGTTGGCGTCAAAGGAGAGGAGGGGGGGACAAGGCGCAGCCTAATCACTCTGTGGAGGTTCCCTCCGGTTCGAGTTCGTCGGGGACAAGGGGACAAAGAGAAAGAAATCTCCCCTGCTGCCCCTAATCCCCACTTTGTGGAGACACCAAGTTCCCCTACTCTTTTCTCCCCTTGGTGGCAAATTTGTGCTGTTGCCATTGGCACCCTAGTCGGGTGTTTAGTCTGGCTACCAATCTTTTTGCAGGAAAGTTCCAAAGACAAGTTGACTGAATGGATTCACTACAGTAGTCCTGGGATATTGGCATGGATCAGCCCGGTGTTTCAAGCTTTAGCTGGTTGGATTACAATGCTGTCCTTATTGCCAGTAGAAGCTGCCTCGCTTCCCGTAGTGATTGCCTCTGTCCTGGCGATGCTAGGGTTTTTCCTTTGGGCAATACCTCTTTTGAGTCGCAGCCTCAAAATCCAGCTTCAGCAACCAACAACCAGTTTGATGACTCAAATGTTTGCTGTGGTAGTTGTGGGAGCGATCACCATATTCTTTGTCTTCGCCTATGCATTTGGCATTGACCTCACACGCGGTGCTAGATATGACTTCGTCTATTTTCCAGCCGTGAGCGTTTTACTGGGGGCAAGTCTCTCTGTCTACTGGAATAGGCAACAGCGTCTCAACGTTCCGCTCTCATCGGCTCCAGCTGTGCGCTCCCGCACGCTCAAGGCAACGCCTGTGGCAGCTCTGGCACGGCGGATAAAGGCGAAGCTTTTTCCGTTGCTCCCGGAGGTCGCCTCTGGGCGGACGATAAAGCCTCCGGGAGACCCGCAGGCAACGTCCTTGAGAACGGCGGGACGAGGGAGCCTCGTCCCAACCGCACGGACGATAAAGGGGTCGATGCGATCGACCCCAACGTCCTCCTCGACTCAAGAGCGCAAGCTCAACTTAGTTGGCAGAAAAGCTGTTGCTCTGTTTTGGTTAATGGGACTCATAAGTGGACTAACGGTAGTCTTCAATTTGGGTTATCACAAGTACTACCGCCCTGAAATTTTAGTCCCGCTGATTCAGCAGGTATCCCAGCCGCCCGTGCTGATCGCTACCACCCACAAAACTCATGTGCAAACGGGGGAAATGATGGGTTTAGCCAGGGAGTTTAAACTCCTTGATTCATCAGCAACTCCTCTATTTCTCCTCGCCCACCAGAACAATGACGCCAAAACTTCAATGGCGATCCTACAGCAAGCCTTGTCCCAGTTGCCACGACCTTTGGACTTGTGGCTAGTAAACTTCCACGCTCCAAGTTTAGAAATCAAAGGCTGTATTGCTGACCATCGGTCTTTTCCTTACGTGGACGGCTACGGCTACCAACTGTATCACTGTTCTCTTGCCGCACCAAGGTAAGTGGCAGAACTGGGTAAAATAAGGGTCGTTTTGCAGTTCAGTATTTAGAAACAGCCCAAAAGCTGATAGCGTCAAACAAAGGAAAAGATCGTTCGGGACGTCACAGCTTGAAAACCCGCTCTAACTACTGGCAACTGCTACCCTATCTCCAGCCTCAGTGGAAAACCATTGCTCAGGCATTAACCTGTACGCTAGCGTATACGGTATTCTCGCCCATCCTGGCTTGGCTAGCTGGTCAGATGGCAAAATACATTGGGCAGGGTAACGTAGTGGTACTCGCTCAGTTAGCTGGCATCAGTGCGGTCATCTTTTTGCTCCGAGGACTAACGCAGTACGGTCAAGATGCGCTGATGGTAAAAGCAGCCTTGGCGATTGCTCTGGATTTACGCCAGCAAGTTTACACTCACTTGCAACGGCTGAATCTTGGCTACTTTGAAACTGCCAGGACTGGTGACTTGTCCTACAGGCTCACGGAAGACATTGACCGAATTGCTGAAGTGGTGAATAAAGTCTTCCATGATTTTGTTCCCTGTATTTTGCAGTTGGTGGTAGTACTAGGCTATATGGTCTACCTTAACTGGCAACTGACGTTGGTGACCTTCATTGTTGCGCCTTTGTTGACTCTACTAGTGGGTTGGTTCGGCGAACGGCTTCGGACTGTCTCTCGCCGCAGTCAAAATCGGGTTTCGGATTTATCTGCGTTGCTAACCGAAGCTTTCAGTGGTATCCGCCTGATCCAAGCTTTTGCAGCAGAAGAGTACGCCATTAACCTGTTTGGTCAGGAGGCAGAACGCAACCGCCAAGCTAAGTATGCGGCTGAGTGGCTGAAGGCGATTCAGGTTTTAGTGGTCGGCTTTATTTATGCCATGAGCGTGGTATTGCTGTTTTGTTTGGGAGGTTGGCAAATTTCCCAAGGTCATTTGACAGGCAGCACATTTGTCAGTTACGTAGCAGCTGGAGCATTGTTAATTGACCCCATTGGTCATATCAGCATTGACTACAATGAGTTTAAGCAGGGGGAAGCGTCGGTAGACCGAATATTTGAGCTGCTGATGATTCGACCCATGGTAGTGGAAAAGAAACAGGCAATCTCCCTCCCACCTGTCACTGGTAAGGTGGATTATCGCGGCGTCAACTTTGCCTACAAACCTGGTCAACCCGTGTTGCAAGATTTAAGCTTGATGGCGTTACCAGGAGAGATGATTGCCCTCGTCGGTGCTTCTGGTGCTGGGAAGACAACTTTAGTTAACCTGTTACCCCGTTTCTACGACCCCCAAGCTGGTCAAATTTCAATTGATGGGATCAATATACAGGATGTCACCCTGCGGAGTTTGCGGCGGCAGATTGGGATTGTGCCGCAGGAAACCATACTGTTTTCCGGCACGATTGCCCAAAATATTGCTTTTGGACAAGCTCAGTTTGACCTCGAAGCAGTTCAGGCAGCAGCTAAAATTGCTAACGCCCATCAGTTCGTTACCCAGTTACCCGACGGCTATTACACTTGGGTAGGAGAGCGAGGAGTCAATTTATCGGGTGGACAGCGGCAACGACTGGCGATCGCTCGTGCCGTATTGCTTAACCCCAGAATCCTCATCCTTGACGAAGCAACTTCAGCCCTAGACTCAGAATCTGAAGCACTAGTTCAGGAGGCTCTGGAGCGACTAATGCAGAACCGAACAGTTTTTATCATTGCCCACCGCTTAACTACAGTGCGTCGTGCTGACCGCATTTTAGTCATGGAACACGGACGAATTGTGGAATCGGGAACGCATGATGAGCTGTTGCAACAAGGGAATCACTATGCACGTTTTTATGCTCAGCAGCAGGGTACTGCGACAAAAACTTTTTAACAATCAACGCTTGAGCGCCAACGTCAGTCCATCCCCAATCGGCACAAGGCTCATGCTTACTCGTTCGTCATGGAGCAGCTTGTCGTTGAAAGCCCGGATAGTGAGGGTGCTTTTGTCTCGCTCCTGGGGATCAGCAACTTTTCCTGACCACAAAACATTGTCTATCGCGATCAAGCCCCCAGGACGTATGAGTTGAAGTGATCGCTCGT
>JAFAVL010000624.1 GCA_019242465.1 Chroococcidiopsidaceae cyanobacterium CP_BM_RX_35
CAATGTCAAACTGTTCTTGAGCAAAATAGGCATAGCCTAAGCCGTTGTAAATTCGACCTATGTTTTCTTCTCCTTCCTCCTCTGCTGCTTTAAGTGCCTTTTGAAACAGTGAAATTGCCTGAGTGTAAACTTTCTTCTCTAAATAAATACTAGCTATCTCGTAATATTCTTGAGCTGTCCCCTTCTCCTTAGTTAGCTTCTTTTGCAGCCGTGAGAGGGCATTCTCAACCCGACGCGTTTTGAAAATCTGGCGGAAGATGACTACACCAGTTCCAGCGAGCAGAGCCAGCAAGATTAAGAGATAGACAATCGGTAGGATATTATCCATTGGTCACAAATACCACCAGTTAAAATTTTGCTGCTTCTTCTATATTAATAATTATCAGTAATTGACTACAGGTAAGCCCCAATAAGTAGCTCGTTGCTGGAGCCACCCTTCAGCTGTATAGCGCAGCAGCGCCGCATTAACCTGCTGCCGTAACTCGTCGTACTGTAATCCCTTCGGCATCACTACACACAAAGGCTCAGCCCCAATCAACGTTGGCAGTAACCTGTATTGAGGATATTCTTGTATCCAACCGCTAAGGACGCTAGCATCGGCAGCTATTGCGGTGACTGCTCCTGACTCTAAGAGCGATCGCGCCTGCTCATAGGAGTCTGCACCCATAAGCTGGATGTCTGGAAACAAATACCGTACCTTGGCAATAGTGCTAGAGCCTTGCAGAACAGCAATTTTTCCTCTAGTCACATCACTTAGCTTTTGGACTGAGGGGTCTTTTGTCACCAAAGCTGTACCGTCAAAGTAGTAGGGCGTGCTAAAGTCAACGAGCCGCGCTCTTGGACCCGTTGCCGTAACGTCAGCAATCGTTAGATCGACTTCGTTCTCTAAAACAACAGAGAGGCGAGCCAGATTTGCGATCGGCTGTAACTTCACAAGATTAGGCTTGCCCATCAAGTCTTGTGCCAACCGTTGGGCTATGTCAATCTCTAGCCCTTGCAGGTTTCCTGTAGCATCCCGAAAGCCAAGCGGACGCAAGTTATCTTTAACTGCAATAACTACGTAGCCCCGCTTTTGAATTTTTGGTAGTTCAGCGGCGCTACTAGGATATGGAAACATCACCATGAGAAAGGCAAAAGTTAGAAAGAAAAAAGTTATCTTTTTGCCCTCTAACTTCATTCTTGGGCACCTCTTGCCATTTCCGCTACTTTGCTGAAACTAGCGGGGTCAAGGACTGCCATTTGTGCCAGCATCTTCCGGTTCAACAGGATATTGGCTTTTTTCAGGTTCCCTATCAGTTGACTGTAGCTCATACCGTGCAGCCGGGCAGCGGCATTAATGCGGGTAATCCACAGACGCCGGAAATCGCGCTTGCGCTTTTTGCGATCGCGATAGGCGCTCCGCAACGCCTTCATCACTTGTTGATTAGCGGTCCGAAACAGGGTTGAGTGCGAACCACGAAATCCTTTCGCTAATTTGAGAACTTTGTTGCGGCGTTTGCGAGCTACATTACCGCGTTTTACCCGTGTCATAGTTCAATTCCTTACAAATAGGGGAGCATCAAGCGCACGTTCTTCTCGTCACGCTCATCCACAACCGCCATTTTGGAGAGGCGGCGCTTCTTGTCTGAAGTCTTATGCTGGAGGAGGTGATTCTTAAAAGCTTTACGACGCACGATCTTGCCACTACCAGTGGCTCGGAATCGCTTCGCTGCGGCTTTGCGAGTTTTTAGTTTAGGCATGAGATGTCTTAAATTCGACGCGATCTACTATATTACTGCTATTTTTGCCATTGGTGTACATGACTGATGGCTCAGGTGAATTCTTTGAACTGGAGATATTTCAATCCCGTTGGCGAATTCATTGAAATAGTATTTTTCAGCCAGATTAGATTAAAAAACGTGGAAACTAAAAGTGTTGGAGTTAATTTCAGCAATGCCAACAGCGAAACCTTTGACAATCGACTTCTCTAAGGAGAAAGAAGCAGGCTATCGGCGCGTTTTCTCAAAATCTCCTCTGCTGACTAACCTCTCCGTCGATTGGAATGGCATTTACCTTGCTTATGACTACCAACCGCCAGGCGAGATTTCTGAGGTGGTGGCAAAACAACATGGCGTTGCTATCCACACTGAAGTGCCAACACCCATTCAAGCAGAACGTA
>JAFAVL010000627.1 GCA_019242465.1 Chroococcidiopsidaceae cyanobacterium CP_BM_RX_35
GTCCTTGGCGGTGAAGAGGGCAGGGGGGACTCGGAGTCCCCCCTGCCCTCTTCTCAGCAAGCAACGCTTGACTTAGCTATTCTTAGACACCGAAGTCTGAGAACGCTTGAGAATGGGCTTGGGAGCGGCAACTCTTTCTTCTTCGACATTATCGCTGTCTGACTGTAACCAGGTGGGACGGGTTTGATCGTAAGCCATTTGCAGAGCTGCAGCGGCGATCGCGTGAGCATCGTACTCTGCCTCTAACTCTCGCACCATCGGCAAAAATGACGCCAAGCGTTCTCCAGCTAGAGCTTCGCGCACCTGAGCTTGCAGTTTTTGCAGCTGCCGCGCCTCTATCTGCGCTTTAGTAGGAATAGAATTCACTTTCCAGCTCTGACGCATGTGACGTTCGATTTGTTGCTGCTTGCGTCGCTCCAGGGGCTGAACCAGAGAGATCGCCGTGCCTTCCTTACCAGCTCGACCTGTACGACCGATTCGGTGAACATATGTTTCTAAGCTATCCGGCAAATCGTAGTTAATGACATGCGTCAGCTGATCCACATCTAAACCTCGGGCAGCGATGTCAGTGGCAACAACCCAACGGACCTGCTTATTGCGAAATCGCATCAACAACCGCTCCCGCGCTTGCTGACTTAAGTCGCCGTGGTATTCATCAACACTATGACCCGCTGCCTGTAGCTGATTAGTGAGTTCAGCCGCTGTCCGACGAGTCCGGACAAAGATTAGAGCCGACTCTGGATCTTCCAGTTCCAAAATGGGCTGTAAGGCTTTAGCTTTCGTCCATTGGCGGGGCACTAGGTAAGCTACCTGGTTAATTTTTGTCGGAGCTGTTTTAGGCTGCTCAACTGTGATTGTGACTGGCGAACGCAAAAACCGCGTCACTAACCGCCGAATCGATATCGGCATTGTGGCAGAAAACAGAGCTGTCTGTCTCTGAGTCGGTGCAGCTTCAAGGATTTTCTCTACATCCTCAATAAAGCCCATACTTAACATTTCATCCGCTTCGTCTAATACGAGCCACTTAACCTGATCTAGCTTGAGACTACCCCGGTCGAGCAAGTCGATGACCCGCCCTGGCGTCCCTACTACAATCTGAACCCCGCGTTTGAGTTGGAACATCTGACGGTCAATTGCTTGACCACCGTAAATTGCCAACACTCGCGCTCCTTGGTCACCCACGAAGCCACTGACCGCTGCACAGACCTGTACTGCCAACTCGCGAGTTGGGGTCAGAATCAGCGCTTGTACCCCCTTTTGGGTCGCATCTAGCTGTTCCAAGATAGGTAACGAAAATGCTGCTGTTTTGCCCGTCCCTGTTTGAGACTGACCAACAACATCTCGCCCAGCCAAGAGTTCTGGGATTGCTTGCACTTGAATATTGGTAGGCGTAGTAAACCCTAATTTTTCTAATTGGCTAACGCGAGTTTCACTAAGACCTAAGTTTGTGAACGAAAGGTTCATCTATTCTCCTAATAATGTTAGTTGTTCGATAAAGGTTGAGTTCCTGGAGAATGTCTCACCCCAGACCTATTCATAAATAACTCGACCATAAAGGTCATAGATATCGGCGTCAATGATCGCGACTGGTACCAGCGAGCCTAGGGGCGTATGAGCATCTAACTTGACATCGCCAGTGATGTAGACTAAGCCATCAACCTCTGGAGAGAACCGAGCAGAACGACCAATCAATTCTCCTGTCTGAGGATTTTCTTGCTCAATCAGTACGTTAACGACTTTGCCTACTTCAGCTTGATTCTTCTTCAAGGATATTGGTTGTTGTACTGCCATTAGAGTGTCGCGACGCCAGTCCATAATAGGTTGAGGCAGTTGTCCAGGTAGGTGATAAGCAGGAGTCCCCTCTTCTGGAGAAAACGTAAATACACCTACATGGTCAAACTCGTGGCGCTGGATAAACTGTAGCAGGTGGTCAAAATGTGCCTCTGTTTCGCCTGAAAACCCCACAATGAATGTTGTCCGCAGTACTGCTTGAGGCAACGCCATCTTGATCCGTTCAATTACAGCGTCGTTCACCTGTCCTTGCCAAGGTCGGTTCATTGCCCTCAGTATCTCTGGATGAGAATGCTGCAAAGGTAGATCTAGGTAAGGTAGGACATTGGGCGTTTCCTGAATAGCGGCGATGACATCGGAAGTCAGCCCAGTTGGATATGCGTAGTGCATCCGAATCCAAGGCACATTTACCTTACCTAATTGCCGCAGCAGTTCCGCCAGCTTTGGCTTGCCGTACAGGTCAATGCCGTAGTTGGTGGTAATCTGAGAAATCAGAATTATCTCCTGTACCCCTTGAGCCGCCAGCTGCTCAGCTTCTGTCACGATCGATTCAATTGAGCGTGATCGCTGCTTGCCGCGCAGGTGCGGGATAATACAAAAAGCACAGCGATAATCGCACCCCTCTGCCACCCGTAGGTAAGCTACCCCTTCTGAGGTCGTGCGGTAGCGAGGTGTTGTCTCATCCGCGATATAAGTTGGTGTGGCTGAAACCTCACTAACGCGTTCACCTGCCTCCACCCGCTGAATCACATTTACAATTTTGTGATAATCGCCCGTCCCAACTAAAGCTACTGCCTCTGGTAACTCCTCTAGCAACTGGGCTTGGAAGTGTTGAGCCATACAGCCAGTGATTACAATCTTTTTGTCCGTTTCTGCTAGTTCAACCAAGGTCCGGACAGATTCCTCACGTGCAGCTTCAATAAAGCTACAAGTGTTGACGATAACATAATCTGCTAATTCTTCATTAGTATCTACTCCATACCCGGCTTTGACTAAAAGCCCTAACATGTGTTCGGTGTCGATTCTGTTCTTCTCACAGCCCAAGTGAGAAATTGCAATGGTTGGCTTTTCACCCATATATTGGAATGATACAGCTTTGGTTAGGTTAATCAGGTAGTTTGGTGGACCCAACGTTGCGCCGGAGATGCCTCCTTGCCTGGCGTTGAGCGAACTCAGCTTCAAGAGCATGGTGCCCTCGAGCTTAGCCCTGTTGCCTATAGAAATAATCCCAAGAATACTTAGAGTGCCGTTTAAACAAGTTTAGGCGGTTTGAGAATTGCTATTGACTGGCGCTTCTCTTTTTGTTCATAGTTTTCACCCTCAAAATAAGAGAGTGAGTATAACTGCGCTATCTTTGAGTAACGCTTTACTTAGGAGGGAGTGTACCCTAGGCGTATACTGGAGCTAATGCTTCCTTGATGCCGATCCCAAGTCCTACGTTTCTTTGAGTTTAGTTAGGTTGTGGCAAACTCATCTTCTGGGTTCTATTTTATCTTAACATATCTTATGGGTATTTCCATACTAATCCCTAAGCTAGGGATGGGTATTTTTTTCGCCCTGGAAAACTCATCAAATTTAAGTTAAGCTTTTTCATCTGAAGTCCGTAATGGAAAACCTGTGGACTTAAATCAGTTGTTTAAAACCCCCCATCCAATTATTGGTGTCGTTCACCTGCTGCCGCTACCAACCTCGCCGCAGTGGGGAGGTAGCATAAAAGCAGTCATTGACCGCGCTGAGCAAGAGGCAACAGCACTAGCTAGTGGTGGGGTTGATGGTCTCATTGTCGAGAATTTTTTCGACGCGCCGTTTACTAAGAGTCAAGTCGATCCAGCCGTCGTTAGCACCATGACTTTAATCGTCCAACGACTGATGAATCTAGTCACGCTACCAATGGGGATTAATGTTTTGCGTAACGACGCCCAGAGTGCCTTAGCAATCGCCACTTGTGTCAAGGCACAATTCATTCGTGTCAACGTACTCACAGGGGTGATGGCGACCGACCAAGGGCTAATTGAAGGACAGGCGCATCAACTCCTCCGCTATCGCCGGGAGTTGGGTAGCAATGTCAAGATCTTAGCCGACGTGCTGGTCAAGCACGCCCGACCATTAGGCTCACCCAATTTAATTACCGCTGTCCAAGACACAATCGAGCGCGGTCTAGCAGACGGGGTTATCCTATCTGGCTGGGCTACTGGTAGCCCTCCTAACCTAGAAGATCTAGAACTGGCGACAGCTGCGGCCGAGGGCACTCCAGTTTTTATTGGCAGTGGTGCTAACTGGGAAAATATCGCCACTCTCATGAAAGCGGCAGATGGTGTCATTGTCTCCAGTTCTCTCAAGCGTCATGGTCGCCGGGAGCAGCCAATAGACCCAATCCGCGTGAGTCAATTTGTGCAAGCAGCTAGGCAAAGCACAGAAAGGAAAGTATCACATGCATCAGCAGCCTCTGAGAATCAAAGGCTGAAGTCTGAAGTGTAAACTTACCTCTCACCCTCACTTCACAATGAATCCTCAACGTACTATTCCCTGGATGCATCGCTCGTCTCGGCTCCTCATTGCCGCAACCGCAGGACTAGGAGCCTTGACAACTGCTTACCTCACCGTAGTCAAGCTGACACAAAGCACTGCAGCTTGCCCTACCGCAGCCTGCAATACAGTACTAAATAGCGACTATGCCACCGTTTTCGGACAGCCCCTAGCCTTGTTCGGTTTCCTTGCCTACACCAGCATGTTGATATTTGCCCTAGCTCCCTTAGTGATCAATGAAACAGAGAAGTCAGAACTCCGCTCTACCCTAGAGAATTGGACTTGGTCACTACTTTTGGTCGGTGCGATCGCTATGTCAGTCTTCAGCGGCTACCTGGTGTACTTACTGGCTTTTGAGATTCACGCTGTCTGTCTCTATTGCCTTGCCTCAGCTCTCTTTTCTCTTGGTCTCTTAGTACTGACAATTATCGGTCATGTTTGGGAGGACGTCGGGCAAATCGTATTTACTAGCATTGTTGTTAGCGTTGTGGTGCTAGTTGGTACTCTAGGTATCTATGCCGTCAAACCAACAGCCGCTATGGCTGAGCTACCTCCTGGGTCCGCTGTCAGTTTAATCCCATCTGGGCAATCAATCCCAGGTATTGGCTGGTCTATAACAACCACTTCTGGCAAAGCGGAAATCGCATTAGCACGGCATCTGCAAACAATAGGTGCTAAAGAATACATTGCCTGGTGGTGTCCCCATTGCCACGAGCAGAAGCAACTCTTTGGTAAAGAGGCGTATCGTGAAATTAATTCCATTGATTGTGCCCCCAGTGGGGTCAGCACCAGTGTTGAATGCCAGACAGCTCATGTCGAGAGCTATCCCACTTGGGAAATCAATGGTAAATCTTATGAGGGCGTGCAATCCTTAGAGCAACTGGCAAAAATTTCTGGCTACACGGGTTCACGTGACTTCAAGAACTTCCCTGGGGCTTTTTAAGAGGCAGGGGAGCAGGGGGGACTCGGGGCCTCCTCTGCCCCCCTACCCCTCTGCCAAGAACTGTCTCTTCGGTCACTAGTTGCTCAGTAGCCTAGACTTAAACCATTTGTCTTGTTGTACTAGCGTGTGAACTTGCCAGTTATGATCTTTTTGGGGATAGTCTAGCCGATAGTGTCCGCCTCGGCTTTCGGTGCGAAAAGCCGCACTTTTAAGAATTAAGTAAGCCACATCCAGCAGGTTGCGGGTTTCTCCCCATAGCCGCAATTGCCGCTCAGCATCTAGTAAGTCGAAGCTGGCTGGCTGTTCGGAGGGCAAAGATAGCAAAAATTGGCTCAGGGGCAAGACGGTAAATTCTTGCTGCCAGGTTTCTACCTGAGTGATTGCTGCCTCCAAACCTGCTTGTTCCCGACAGATGCCAGCACACTGCCACATTAGACGCGGTAATTCTTGGCGCAGTTTTTCTAGCCAAGTGATGAACTGGGATGACTGCCCGTCTTTAAGACAGAAAGGCTGGACACATGACTGGGGTCCTGATGTGTCTCTCCCAGGTGAATTGGGAGTAAGATCAATTTCAGCCATTTGAGAGCCAAACACAATACACTCCAGTAGAGAATTACTGGCTAAGCGATTGGCACCATGCACCCCGGTACTGGCTGTTTCTCCTACTGCGTATAAACCAGGGATAGAGGTTCGGTTCATCAGATCTGTGACGATCCCGCCCATCCAGTAATGGGCAGCTGGGGACACAGGAATCGGTTCTGAGAATACATCAATGCCCCAACGTTGACAAACCTGAATGATATTAGGAAATCGGTGACGAATTCTAGCAGCTGGGATTGGTCGCAAATCTAACCAAACATGCGCTGTAGCAGGATCGGCTGAAGTTTGTTGTAAGTGGCTGAAAATGGCGCGACTGACCACATCTCTAGGCGCAAGTTCACCAGCGCTGTGGTAATCGAAGGCGAAGCGCCGTCCTTCAGTATCTATTAAGTGGGCACCCTCGCCTCGAACTGCTTCACTGATCAAAAAGCGACCGGGTTTGACCAAGGCAGTCGGGTGAAATTGCACAAATTCTAGGTCTCGTAGCATTGCTCCCGCACGCTTCGCGATCACCACCCCATCTCCCGTACTGACATCTGGGTTAGTTGTCTGAGCAAACACCTGACCACCCCCCCCAGTGGCTAGCACTACGGCTCTTGCTGAAATCCAACTGACCTGATTTTGGTGAATTAAACTGATTCCTTGGCAGTGCTGAGTTTGAGGATGGAGCCAAAGACTGAGTGCGAAAGCTTGCGGGATCACATGCACATTCTGGCGTTGCAGCACTTGAGCCTTTAAAGTGGAGATAATCTCTCGCCCAGTGGTATCTGCCGCATGGAGGACGCGTTTACGAGAATGAGCTGCCTCTAGGGTTAAAGCCAACTCGCTACCGTTGTGGTCAAAGGCTACCCCTAGCTTCAGCAATGACTGGATACAACTAGGCGCTTGTTGGGCAAGAAAGTTCACCGCTTGGCGATCACACAGACCTGCTCCTGCTTGCAGCGTGTCTTCAACATGCAGCAACGGGGAATCTTCTTTTGAAATTGCGGCGGCGATACCACCTTGTGCCCAGTCACTGGCAGAAAGCGACAGAGTATCTTTGGTAATTAAGCCGACTTGGAGCTTGTCTGGTAGACATAGTGCTGTGTACATTCCCGCAGCACCTGCTCCAACGACTAGAACGTCAAACTGACTCTTAAGATTAATCTGAGACAAGGAATTATATAATCGCTTTTTTAGCTTAGCAGTCCTGACGAAAATAGCCCACCTGCTTTGAGGTAGGCTACTTTAACTGGATGAGTGATATAGATCTTTATTCCTTATCTGTAGATGCCGTTGTTATAGCGGTCATCCCCCTCAGTGAAGACGGTATCTGCCTCGGTGACAGTAAACTTATCCAGGTTTGCTTGTAGAATTTGTTTCTGGCGCTCACTCAATCCTGGAATCGATAGTACATCGTCTACCTTGGCGTAAGGAGCATTGCCGATAATTTCCCGTGCTAAGTGGGGATACAGACCTGGATACTTCTGAAAGGCTCGCACATTTGTGTTGTTCAAATCAATTTTTTTGCCAAACTCCGTCCCTAACTTCGCATCTGCTCGGTTTCTTAGAGAAGTTGGGGCTTCAGCCAAAACAGGCGCTGAAATGTGGAAGGTATTAATGCCCAATTCTGTAGCTAAGCTATATCGGGGGAATATACCAAACCATCCCAAACATCCAATCAACAAACCCAACATTATTAATAAACGTTTCACAGTCTCTACACCTCTTTCCCTAAAAGTGGAATTAATGCACAGCATTCGACAGAAACCACTATATAGTTTATCGATCTCGATAATGCGACTACTACTGCCAGCTTCTGCCCTGCTGTTGCAAAAATTTACCTCCTCTATGCTGCCGCTGCCACTACCCAAAACAGAATATCTACCAAAATAGTACTTAATACTGCGCCACTAAAAGCCCACCGATGGAGTTGCCTTTGGCGTAAAGGTAAGATACCGAGCGTTAGTAACACCAGGGCTAAGATGACCGCCCAGCTCTGTCCCCAAGGTGTCTGAACTTGCTCAATTGCACTTTGTAGGATGGGTGATGCCAGCGTTGGGTCAACCTGCATCAACTGACGCCAGTGAGGGATTAAATCAACTATATAGAAGTAAGCATCTGTTAGTACTGTGCCAGTTAAGGAACCCAGGTAGAAAAGGTTGCCTATCTTACCTCGACCTTGTCTCAGACCAACTAAGGCAAAAGGAAGACCAATCGATTCCACTGGTAAGTGAAGTAAAGGCTCCCAGCGCAGCCAACCCCAGTAGAGTGACCCTGCCAACCAACTCCAGCTAAATCCTAGTAAGAGATCTCCCCACACCTGGGTTGAGGAACGAGACATCAAGACGAAGCTCAACCACAGCCAAAACGCTGTCAAAGCTAGACTCATCGTCGGTAGCGCTCGTACCAGTGGGGCTTCAATAAATACTGGTATTGTTACCAGGAATACAGCTGCCGCAAAGACAAGCCAGGATTTTTGAGAGCTGATTTGCCACCATGCACGAGTAGAGTCATATCCGTCTCTGCCCAAGGGGGCAGAAGTTGTGTGTGCAGACAACGTATTGTTGACCAACGGAATGTTAATATTGTTTACGTAACTTTACTTTACTCAAGATAACACAACAAAAATCCCCCCTGGGGGCATATTTATATTAGCTTAATTTTGGGTTTTGGGGAGTAGGGGGGAAGAGGCAGGGGTGCAGGGGGGAGGGAAGAGGCAGGGGGAGCAAGGATATTACTGCTTGTCTTTTGTGGGAAAAAGCAACTGGCAGTGCTGTTTCCTGTAGGCTATACATGAAGGATTGTCTAAAGCCGCAAAACCCCTATGATGGTCTCTCTACTCTTAGCTACCCCAACCTATCCCGGTGATGTGGATTTGGGGTTTGTTCAATTGGGTTGGTTTAAGGTGATTGTTCTAGGCATCATCCAAGGCATTACGGAATTGCTACCAATCAGCAGTACTGCTCATTTGCGAGTGGTACCAGCTGTGTTGGGATGGCAAGACCCTGGCTCTGCATTCTCAGCAGCGATGCAACTTGCTAGTCTAGTAGCCGTCATTACTTATTTTTGGCAAGACATAAAGGAATTGACAGGAGCGACCGTGAGAGCAGTTGCCAATCGCAACTACCAATCAGAACCATTTCGCATAGTGATGGGGATTGTGGTGGGTACAATCCCGATTTGTATTTCTGGTTTGCTGTTAAAGAAGATCCTGAACATGCCCGATTCCCCTCTACGGAAATTGGAAGTTGTTGGGATAGCTTGCATTGTGATGTCTCTTTTGCTGGCGCTAGCTGAAATGCAGGGCAAACATAATCGTAAATTCAACCAGCTAACGCTGTGGGATGGGCTGTTGGTTGGAATTGCACAAGCTTTTGCGCCAATTCCAGGAGTTTCCCGATCGGGTTCGACAATCACTGCTGCTATTGCTCTGAGAATGGAGCGAGAGACAGCAGCGAGATTCTCCTTCCTACTAGGTATACCAGCCGTACTATTGGCAGGGGCAGTAGAGTTGCACACCCTCCTGCAGGCGCATCTGAATGCTTATGGCTGGCTCGTTTTGTTAGTTGGTTTGACTTCTGCCAGTATTTCAGCCTTCTTAGCGATTTACTTGCTCTTGCGCTACCTAGAAAAGCAGAGTACTTGGATATTTGTCTGGTATCGCCTGGGATTGGGGATATTTTTGCTAGTTAGTCTAAAAACAGGATTTTTACACAACTAGAACTCGTTTAATTCAGCACAGCATGAACTCTATTAAGACTTATGAGCCTTTCGATTCGTCCTGCCTTGATTACGACAGTTCTGCCTGGTTCGATTGCTGCTGAAGTAGGATTTGAGCCGGGCGATCGCCTCGTCACGATTAACGGTAGCCGACCGCGCGATCTGATCGACTATCAATTTTTGTGCGCTGATGAAGTCTTAGAGCTAGAAGTCTTAGATGCATCTGGGAAAACTCATCAAGTTGAAATTGAGAAAGACTACGATGAAGACTTAGGTTTGGAATTTGATAGCGCCCTGTTTGATGGCCTCATTCAATGCAACAACCGCTGTCCTTTTTGTTTTATAGATCAGCAGCCCCCTGGTAAACGACAGAGCTTGTATCTGAAAGATGACGACTACCGCCTCAGCTTTCTCTATGGCTCGTACCTGACCTTAACTAATCTGCCGCCACAGGAATGGGAGCGGATTGAGCAACTGCGGCTCTCTCCCCTTTATGTTTCTGTTCATGCTACAGAGCCAGAAGTCAGAACCCGACTATTGAAAAATCATCGGGCTGGTCAAATTTTGACCCAGTTGGAGTGGTTTCAAGCCCGGCGACTGCAAATTCATGCCCAAGTCGTTGTTTGTCCTGGGATCAACGATGACATACATTTGGAACGGACGCTACTAGATTTAGCCTCATTCCATCAGGGCGAAGTGCCAACTGTTGCTTCGGTGGCGGTTGTACCAGTGGGGTTAACCCGCTTTCGTCCCATAGAAGATGAACTGATGCCTGTGAGCCGAGAAAAAGCGGTCGAGGTCATTCTTCAAGTCCAGGCTTTGCAGCAGAGATTCCGGCAACAGCTACAGTCTACCTTTGTCTGGTTAGCTGACGAGTGGTTTCTGATAGCTGGTACAGAGTTGCCGCCAGAATCTCATTACGAAGACTATCCCCAAATTGATAATGGTGTAGGTTCCATTCGCTCTTTCCTCAAACAATTTCAACATGCGGCTTTGTCTCTACCGACACGAATATGCTACCCACGAAGGCTGACTTGGGTGGTGGGCAATGCCGTTGAACAGGCCTTTCAACCCATCGTTCAACGACTTAACCAAGTTGAAGGTTTAGAAGTCAATATGGCAGCACTGTGCAGCAATTACTGGGGGCAGGCAATTACTGTCACAGGGTTACTTACTGGTCAAGACTTACTGCAAAAACTTCAGGGTAAATACTTGGGCGATGCTATTTTGCTACCTGTTATAATGCTTAAGCACGGAGATTATTGTTTTTTGGATGACGTGACAGTTGAAGAACTAGCCCGTAAAATTGGGACGTCAATCGTCCCTATTAGGGGAATGGAAGAGCTAATCAAGGCTTGTATTTCTTAATGATTATTAAATCTTATTTATCAGTATTACAACCGGGACCAGGGTCTCAACAAAAGAATAAGGATCAGGAGTCGGGAATCAGAAGAGGAAAGTTTTCTGGTTCTTGGCTACTCACCGCTCCTGGCTTTTGGGTTCTAACTTTTTACTTTTTACTTTTTCAGCCAGCTGCTGTTATAGCACAGCAAACGGTATTGAGCGTGGTCAAGAGCCAGGAAAATGCCAGCCAATGGACGGGAATTCAAGCCCGATTACAGGCGGCTGGGGTGAGTTACTGCGCAATCGATCTGTCTAGTGTGAAGAGTGCGGTCGATTTGGGCAATACAGCCGTGCTGTTTTTGCCAAATATTGAGACCTTAACACCAACCCAGGCGATCGCGCTGAATGACTGGCTCAGTCAAGGTGGGCATGTAATTGCGAGTGGTCCTGTAGGCAGCCTTTCGGAGCCAGGAGTGCGCCAGATGTTAAGAGCTATGCTGGGTGGTTATTGGGGATTCAACCTCACCACTCCAGCTAAATTGGAACCTCTGCGTAACAGCACACTTCTTGTGTGGCTGCATACATCCGGACTTGCTGGAAATGTGAGTGGCGGCGTTGTGATCCCAACAACGTTGAACAGTCAACCCGCTGCCATCTGGGAGTCAAAAAGTAGTGCCCCAGCTGTTGTGACGACCGATCAAGCAGCTCTTTTAGGCTGGACTTGGGGGGTAGATGCGGCATCATCAGTCCAACTAGATAGTGCCTGGTTACGAGCACTCCTCAGCCATTATCTTCAGCTTTCCTCTGGGACAACAACCAATTCCACCTGCCCAAGCCCAGTGGTTCAAACGGCCAGCACCTCCAGTCTCAACCCAACACCAGCAGCCACGCAACCCCAACCAACCCCCCCTGTCTCCATGCAGGCAGCTCCCACCGAACCAGCCGCCAAGCCACAACTCCAAACACCCCCAATTCGCCCAGCAGCTCCAAACGCTACAGCCAAGCCACAACCTAAACCACCTCCAAAAGTTCGCCCAGCGTCTCCATCACCATCCTCAAATAGCATTTCTGCCGATCCCCCGATCCCCCCATCACCCCATCCCTTCCTCTCCCCCTCATCAACCCAACAGTCAAAGGAAGCAACCGAACAATTAATCCGCCAAGGTTTAGAAGTTTTGCCTGGTGCTAGAGAGCCCGTTAACGGCATTCAAGCTATCTCCTTACCGCAAGAGCTAGAAAACATGATTGGTCGGTTTGAGAGTGCAGAGCTAGACGCTAATGCCAAAAACAGCACGCCAGGGACTAAACCAACACCAGTGAACGAGGGTACTCAGGTCGCCAGTACTAACGTCGATCTTCTCGGTTCATCAATGCCAATGACACCACCAGCCACAGTTGTTGCCCAAGCCAGAGACATTGCCAAAGTCTTACCTCAGTTGATTGAACAAAAAAACTACACAGCTGCAAGACAGCAGTGGCTTAAAGCTCAGCGGCTATTGTGGAACAACTACCCGACAGACCGCAATTTAGCCCAGCCAGAAATCCGGGCAATATGGTTAGACCGAGCCACGATTGTACGCGCTGGGTCAGAGCAGCGACTGGCGCAGATATTTGACCAGTTAGCGGCAGCAGGAATTAACACAGTATTTTTTGAAACTATCAACGCCGGTTACCCTATCTACCCCAGTCAAGTTGCACCGCAGCCTAACCCCTTGGTGCGGGGGTGGGACCCATTAGCTGTTGCCGTCAAGTTAGCCCACGAGCGCGGCATGGAGTTACATGCTTGGGTATGGACGTTTGCGGTGGGCAACCAGCGGCACAACTTGCTGGTTGGTCTACCAGCAAATTATCCCGGACCAGTGCTTGCTGCTCATCCCGACTGGGCAAGCTATGACAACTACGGCAGTTTGTTTCCCCCTGGTCAAGGCAAACCTTTCTTAGACCCAGCCAATCCAGCAGCACGACAATATTTACTGCAAATGTTTGAGGAGATCGTCAGCCGCTATCAGGTGGATGGGCTCCAGTTAGATTACATTCGCTATCCCTTCCAAGATCCGAGCGCTGAACGCAGCTACGGCTATGGAATGGCAGCTCGTCAAATGTTTCAGCAGATGGCTGGGGTTGACCCAGCACAAATTTCCCCTCGTGATCGCGACCTCTGGCAGAAGTGGACAGATTTTCGTACCCAACAAATTGATAGCTTTGTGGCGCAAGTGTCCCATCAACTAAGGCAGCAGCGTCCTAACCTGATCCTCTCGGTAGCTGTCTATGCCTTCTCAGAACACGACCGAGTTAACAAGCTACAGCAGCATTGGGAAGTCTGGGCGCGGCGGGGAGATGTCGATCTACTTGTTCCAATGACCTATGCTACAGATACATATCGCTTCCAACATCTCGCCCAACCCTGGCTGAACTCGGTGGACTTAGGTTCAACTTTAATATTGCCAGGAATTCGCCTGCTGGACTTGCCGTTAGCTGTGGCAATGGATCAAATCCAATTGGTGCGGGACTTACCAGTAAGCGGTTATTCCCTGTTTGCTGCGGGAAATCTCAGTCATGACCTGGAAACGGTCTTTCAGCATACCCAAGGCGGTAATAACAGCACAGCTCCTATCCCTTACCGCCAACCGTTCCAGACAGCAGCTGTCCGGTTTGCGGCTCTAGAACAGGAATGGAATTTTCTATTAGCTAACCAACGATTGTGGCTGCGGGAGCCAGATCTCTCATCCTGGCGCACGCAATCGCAAGAGCTGGCAACAACTTTGAATGACTTGGCTACTGCTCCTTCTACCAGTCGGTCGGCAGCGGCTAGAGCCGCCTTAACAGCTTTTGAGTCGCACTTTCAGGAATGGATGCGTCTCCAGGCCCTGGAGCATCCCTATCAGGTGACAGTATGGTCTAATCGGCTCAATACCATAGAAATGCTTTTGCGCTACGGCAATCGAGTCGTCTTAAAGCAAGCCTTTCCCACCATGGCTGAACATTGAGAAGAAGCAGGGTGCAGGGGGGGGAAGAAGAGGAAAGGGGGCAGGGGGGAAAGAACCCTCCTACCTCCTAGTGTAGGGAAAATCGATAAAATGAAGCTCGTGCTGTTTTTTGCAAAGCGCCAATGTCCAGCATCACGCCTGCTCCATTCTCTGCTGAAGAAATTGCTGCTGAAGCTTTGAAGCTTGAAGAATATGAAGAAATTGTTCGAAGGCTAGGACGTCATCCGAATCGAGCTGAACTGGGAATGTTTGGCGTTATGTGGTCGGAACATTGCTGCTACAAAAACTCTCGTCCGCTACTAAAGCAATTTCCCACGACAGGCGATCGCATTCTCGTTGGTCCTGGAGAAAATGCTGGTGTTGTGGACTTGGGTGATGGGTTGCGCTTAGCGTTTAAGATTGAATCCCACAACCACCCGTCAGCAGTTGAACCGTTTCAAGGAGCTGCGACGGGAGTGGGAGGTATCTTAAGGGACATTTTTACCATGGGAGCACGTCCCATCGCTTTGCTAAATTCCCTGCGCTTTGGTCCTCTAGAAGATGCCCATACGCGCCGATTGTTCACAGGCGTCGTTTCTGGCATTGCTCACTATGGTAATGCGGTTGGTGTCCCCACCGTTGGGGGCGAAATCTACTTTGACCCAGCCTACTCTAATAATCCTCTAGTGAATGTGATGGCACTGGGGTTAATGGAAACTGCAGAAATTGTTAAATCTGGTGCAGTTGGCTTGGGTAATCCGGTGCTATATGTAGGTTCCACTACTGGTCGAGATGGTATGGGAGGCGCCAGCTTTGCCAGCGCCGAATTGAGTGATGAGTTGGAACAAGACCGGCCAGCAGTGCAGGTGGGGGACCCTTTTTTGGAAAAATCTTTAATAGAGGCTTGCTTGGAGGCATTTCAGACTGGTGCAGTCGTCGCGGCTCAAGATATGGGGGCAGCTGGAATTACCTGTTCCACATCAGAAATGGCTGCTAGAGGTGGCGTTGGAATTGAACTAGATCTAGACAGGATTCCAGTGCGAGAAACTGGGATGGTGCCATATGAATACCTACTTTCTGAATCTCAGGAGCGGATGCTATTTGTTG